>JAJTEF010000072.1 GCA_021300355.1 Sphingomonadaceae bacterium
CTGCCATCGGCCTGCTGATGATTTTCGAGGACGGCCACCAGCGTACGGCCAACGGCCAAGCCAGAACCATTCAACGTGTGTACGAACACATTGCCTTTGCTTTCCGCAGGGCGGTAGCGTGTGCTCATACGGCGCGCCTGCCAGTCACCGCAGTTCGAACAGCTTGAAATTTCACGGTACAGCCCCTGCCCCGGCAACCAGACCTCAAGATCATAGGTCTTGCGCGCGCTGGCACTCATGTCACCCGTGCACAGCAGCATCTTGCGATATGGCAACTCAAGTGCTTGCAAAATACCCTCGGCACTTTCGACCATGCGTTCATGTTCGGCGGCACTGTCTTCGGGGCGAACGATGGAAACAAGCTCCACCTTTTCAAACTGGTGTTGGCGGATCAGGCCTTTCGTATCGCGTCCCGCCGCGCCTGCTTCGGAACGGAAACACGGCGTTAACGCGGTCATACGGATCGGCAACGCGCTCTCGTCCAAAATCTGTTCGCGCACGCTATTGGTCAGCGACACTTCGGCGGTCGGGATAAGCCATCGGCCGTCGGTCGTCTGGAAATTGTCTTCGGCAAATTTTGGAAGCTGTCCGGTACCAAACAGCGATTCCTGACGCACCAGATAGGGCGTGGCGCATTCTGTGTACCCGCGCTGTCCGGTCTGGTAATCCAGCATGAACTGACCAAGCGCGCGATTAAGCCGCGCCATTTGTCCGCGCATGAAGGTAAAGCGTGCGCCTGAAATCGCAACGCCCGTTTCGAAGTCGAGGCCAAGCACTGGCCCCAAATCGGCATGATCACGCGGTTCAAATTCAAAACTGCGCGGGGTTCCCCACCGCGCAACTTCAACATTTTCTGTTTCGTCTGCGCCGTCGGGTGTGTCGTCGGCAGGTAAATTGGGTAGTCCGGCGAGCAGCGTATCCAATTCTTCGCCTGCCGCGCGTTCCTGCTCTTCCAATGCCGGCAAAGTGTCCTTCAACGCGGCAACTTCGGCTTTCAGCGCCTCTGCCGTCGCTGTATCGCCCTTGCCCATGGCAGCGCCGATTGCTTTGGACGCTTCGTTGCGGCGTGCTTGCGCATTTTGCATTTCAGTCAACACAGCGCGGCGATTTTCATCCAGCGCCAGAACCGATGCAGCAACGGGTGCAGCCCCCCTACGGATAAGGGCGGCGTCAAAGGCTTGCGGATTTTCGCGGATATATTTTAGGTCATGCATGGTGGCTGGCTATGCCGTTCGCGCATCGGTTTCGCAACGAAAAAGGGCAGGCCCATTATTTCGCTAAAGCCATGCGCACGGACATAATATGGACCTTTTCATTCTTGGGGCCGTTTAGAGCGATCAAATGTGTGAAGGCGCGCCGTTTCCACAGCTTTTATGGATTCCATGACTTTCTGTAACATTTGCCGCTTGTGCGGGTTTTGACGTGAGTCTATAGCGCCGGCGAGAGTGGATTTGGACGCGGCAACCTTGGTTTTGCGGGGCCCGCCAGAGGTGGAGAATCTAACATGGGCGCGAGCGCCGAGCCTCAAACGAATACCGGAGAATTGAACAATTCCGGTTACGATATTGACCCTTCATATATCCCCAGCGACGACGAGCCGTTTATGAACGATCGTCAGCTGAAATATTTTGAAAAACAGTTGGTTGACTGGAAAAATAGTATCTTGGCGGAATCGCAGGGGACGCTGAATCAGCTTCAGGATGGCCCTATGCGCGAACCTGATCTGAACGACCGCGCATCGAGCGAAACGGACTGGGGAATCGAATTGCGAACCCGCGACCGTCAACGCAAACTGATCTCCAAAATCGAATCCGCACTTCGCCGCATCACCGAAGGTGAATATGGATATTGCCAAGTAACTGGCGAGCCGATTTCACTTGCCCGTCTGCGTGCCCGCCCCATCGCAACAATGACGCTTGAGGCGCAGGAACGACACGAACGGCAGGAACGCGTTTCGCGCGACGACTAACACCGCGACGTTCAATGATCATGGTTGATGCAACCATATGAAATCCATCAGGTTGATCCGCAAATTAACCTTTTGGCTACACTTAGGTGGCATTGTCTAAGCCTGAATTGTTCCCAATTCTGTGCTTGGTGCTGCATTATGAATGACTCATTCGGCGAAGTTAACATGTCGGCTGCAAAGCGGAGCATGGATCGCGACAGCCTTTTTCTGAAGGCAGTTCTGCGCTTTCCCAACACAAAAGATGAGCACGAAGTGCGCATTCGCAACGTGTCAGCCGGTGGGCTGATGGCTGACATCCCGACAGATGCACCGCGCGGTGAACCGGTGGAGATAAAGCTGCGCAGCATCGGTTGGGTCAGCGGTCACATTGCGTGGGCAACAGACGGGTAAGCTGACTTACTTCCCTGCTCAATCGCGGCCTCAAGCACGGCACGTTTCTCTGCGCCATTGATTACCAATATCGCCGTACGCGCGGTACCGATTGCAGAAGCTGTCAACGTAACGCGGTTGACCGGAGCTTCGGGCGGGAGCGGGTCTGGCGCAACACCGACCGCGCGCACATCTTTGCCACCTTCGAGCGCGGTTTCGAGATCGGGCCCAGGGAATATCGATGCGGTATGCCCATCCGTGCCCATACCCAGCCAGACGAGATCGGGCGGCCAATGCAGGTCCGCAAGCCGGGCATTTGCTGCCCCTCCGGCCAATTTATAATCCGCCGCATCGCTGGTGATCGGCAAAACGCGCGCGCCTTTCGGAATGAATATCTTTGCAATCATCGCAACATTCGACAGCGCATTGTCGACGGGAACCAACCGGTCATCGGTCGGAATGATTGTAACACTTTTCCAGCGGATATTGGCTTGCGCCAGCTTTTCCAAAATAGGCTTTGGTGTCGAACCGCCCGGAAACGCGACCAACGCTTGGCCACGGGCATCAAGTGCACTTTCGATGATGAAGCTGACGTCGCCGACAACAGCGTCGATCAAATCTTCTGCTGCGTCAAAGTCCCACCATTCAATTTCTTCGGCCATGTGCCTTGCGTCTCCGTTAGTTGCGTAATGCCGATGCTGCGCGCGCTGCAGATTCTATCGCGGCAACATCAGGAACGCCTTTACCAACAAGCCAGCTTCCACCAACACATAAAATTTCGGGAACCGCGAGCCAGTCTGCCGCCGTTTCCTGTTTGATGCCGCCGGTTGGGCAGAATTTGCACTGACCGAACGGGCCGATAAGCGATTTCAGCGCGGGAAGACCGCCATTTGCTTCAGCCGGGAAGAATTTGAAATGGGTCAGGCCAAAATCAAGACCGCGCATGATATCGCCTGCGCTTGCGACGCCGGGCAGGAACGGAATATTCTTGGCAACGGCGGCTTTGCCCAAATTGTCTGTCAGGCCAGGCGAAACGATAAATTCGGCCCCAGCGGCGATTGCGCTGTCGAGGCCTGCCACATCAACAACGGTGCCTGCACCAACAATTGCACCCGGCACCTTCTTCATTTCGGCAATGGCGTCCAATGCAGCTGCTGTGCGCAACGTGACCTCTAGCACCGGCAAACCACCTGCCACCAATGCCTCCGCTATGGCGCGCGCATGCGCCGCATCTTCAATCACCAGAACGGGGATAACGGGCGCAGTGCGCATGATTTTTTCGACGGGCGTCATTGGCTATTCTTTCTCGATATATTGCTGGGCATAGGCCGCGGCGGCTCCGAAAAGGCCGGGCTGCGGATGGGTGATCAGTTTAACGGGGATGGAGGCCATCAATCCTTCAAAGCGGCCTTTGGCGCGGAAACGTTCGGCAAAGCCTGAACGGACAAGACTGTCTTTGATACGCAACCCAAGTCCGCCCGCGATGACGACCCCTGCAAAGCCGCCCTGGGCCAGCGTGATGTCACCCGCAACGCTGCCCAGCGACAGGCAGAAACGGTCAACAGCCGCCGCGGCAAGGCTATCTTCACCGGACATCCCCATTTGCCAGAGCGTCTTGTCATCATATTGCTGAACAGCGCGGCCTTCGATAGCGGCGAGCGTTTCGTAGAGATCAACCAAGCCCGGACCAGACACCACCCGTTCAATCGAAACCCTGCGGTAGCGTTTGCGCAAGCGCGCCAACACGGCATCTTCAATCGCATCGAGTGGCGCGAAATCGATATGCCCGCCTTCGGTCGCCTGCACATGATAGGCGCCGCCGGTGCGCGCGACATGTGCAACGCCAAGACCGGTTCCCGGGCCAATGATGCTCAGCGTGCCTTCGGGCGCAAACGCCTGCTCAGGGCCAGTTAAATGGTGGAAATGTTCTGGCCCCGCTTGCGCAACTGCATGGCCAACAGCGCCGAAATCATTAACGATAACAAAGGTATCAACATTCAGCTTTTCACAGACCATCGACCGGCGGATGATCCACGGATTGTTGGTGAGCTTAATCACGTCAGCGTCGACGGGCCCTGCGATGGCAATGGCGGTTGCGCGCGGAAGCGGCGCACCGTTCATCCGCTGAAATTCCTGCCACGCGGTTTGGAAACTGGCATGCTCTGCTGTTTTCAGCGTTACCGCCTCACCCAGTTTAATCACCTTGCCCGCGTCCACTTCAGCAAGGGCAAAGCGCGCGTGGGTTCCGCCGATATCGACGGCGACAATCGCGGTCATAGCCCTGCCGCCGCGAGCATGGCTGACCCGCCCTTTTCCGCTTCATCGGCCGTAGCGCGCATCATTGCAAACAGCTCGCGTCCAGTTCCCATTTGCGCCACGGGCGTCGGGGCTGGCGTGCGATCTGCCCATTCGCTGTCGTCGACCAGCACGGACAATGTACCGTTGGTGGCGCACAGGCGCACGACGTCGCCATCCTGAAGCTTCGCAATGGCCCCGCCACGTGTAGCTTCGGGACTTAAGTGGATCGCCGCGGGTACTTTGCCCGATGCGCCCGACATACGCCCGTCGGTCACGAGCGCGACGTTAAAGCCTTTATCCTGCAGCACACCCAATGGCGGCGTCAACTTGTGGAGTTCAGGCATGCCGTTGGCGGCAGGCCCCTGAAAACGAATGACGACAATGACATCGCGATCAAGCTCGCCCGCCTTAAACGCTGCAAGAACATCATTTTGTTCATGAAATACCCGCACCGGCGCTTCGATGGTACAACGTGCGGGATCAACCGCACTGGTCTTGAACGTCGCGCGACCCAAATTACCCGTCACCAGTCGCATGCCCCCATCGGGGCTGAACGGCGCGGACGGCGGGCGCAGCATTGTGTCATCGGCGGTCACCGCAGGGGCATCACGCCACACAAGCTTGTCCTCTTCCAACATGGGCTCACGTCCATAATCCGCCAAATCCTTACCCGCAACGGTCATGATATCGCGGTGGAGAAGCCCTGCGTCTATCAGTTCGCGGATCACATAGCCTATTCCGCCTGCGGCATGGAAATGGTTCACATCGCCCGAGCCATTGGGATACACGCGGGCGATTAACGGAACCACTGCGGACAGCTGATCCAAATCTTCCCAATCGATAATAATACCGGCGGCGCGGGCGATGGCCGGAATATGCAGCGCATGGTTCGTCGATCCGCCTGTTGCCAGCAAACCCACACAAGCGTTGACGATGGCTTTTTCATCGACGCACAGGCCCAAGGGCCGGTAATCGTCACCATCCCAGCCAATTTCGCTCAACCGGTGCACAGCAGCCCGCGTCAATTCGGTGCGCAGCTTGTTGCCCGGATTGATGAACGCGGCACCGGGGATATGCAGCCCCATGACCTCCATCATCATCTGGTTGGAATTGGCGGTGCCGTAAAAAGTACATGTGCCTGCGCTGTGATAGGACGCGGCTTCCGCCTCCAGCAATTCGGCGCGGCCAACCTTGCCCTCTGCATATAGCTGACGGACACGCTGTTTTTCTTTGTTGGCGAGGCCCGACGGCATTGGGCCTGCGGGCACGAGGATCGTCGGCAAATGGCCAAAGCGCAACGCGCCGATCAGAAGGCCGGGGACGATCTTGTCACAAATGCCCAACATAGCGACGCTTTCAAACATCCCGTGGCTCAGGCCAACCGCGGTTGCCATGGCGATGACATCGCGGCTGAACAACGACAACTCCATCGAATCCTGCCCCTGCGTCACCCCATCGCACATCGCGGGCACAGCGCCTGCGACCTGCGCCGTCGCGCCAACTTCGCGCGCGAATATTTTCATCTGCTCGGGGTAGCGGCCATATGGCTGATGCGCCGACAGCATGTCATTATAGGCACTGACAATGCCGATGTTCATCGCTTTGCCGCCGCGAATGGCGGGCTTATCCTCACCGCTCGCGGCAAAGCCATGCGCCAGATTGCCACAGCTTAACGCGGGCCGGTTTACGCCTGCATCACGCTGCTTGGCGATCAGATCGAGATAGGCCTGACGCCCGGGCTTTGACCGTTCGACGATGCGCGCGGTGACGGCTTCAACGGTTGGGTGCATTTTACTCATGCCAGCTCACTCCATCACGTTCGGTGAGTGCAATCGCGGCATTGGGGCCCCAGCTGCCGGCACCATAGCCCTTGGGCTTCAACGGTACTTCGCGCAGGGTGACCCCGCCGCGATCGAGCCCGGGTTCTTTCGCCATCACCAACAGCCGGACATATTCCTCCGGCTGTAACCGGATCACCAGCGTATTCGCCTCCAGCCGACCGCCACGGTCCTTGAACACATTGTGGGGGACGGGTTTGAACTGGATCACGATTTCGCTCCGGCGTTCGGGCAAACGTTTCCCGGTGCGCAGGAAAAACGGCACGCCCTGCCACCGCCAATTGTCGACATAGGCTTTAATCGCGACAAAGGTTTCGGTGTCAGATGGCTTACCGAGGTCCGCGTCATAGCCTTTGACCGCTTCGCCGTTGACCGCACCGTCATTATATTGCCCGGTCACGACGTCACCTTCGACCACCGGACGCAGCGCGCGCAGGACCTTTACCTTTTCATCGCGAATGGCCGTCGCATCCAGACTTGCCGGTGGCTCCATTGCCGTCAGCGCGAGCAATTGCAGCATATGGTTTTGCACCATGTCGCGCAGCGCGCCGGTATCGTCATAAAATCCGGCCCGCCCCTCAAGCCCGACGGTCTCGCTCACGGTAATCTGCACATGCTCAATGGCATTGGCATTCCACAGCGGTTCAAACAACATGTTGGCAAAACGAAGCGCCATCAGATTCTGGACCGTTTCCTTGCCCAGATAATGGTCGATGCGGAACGTGCGTGTTTCCGGGAAAACCGCGTTCACGGCGTCATTAATATGCTGCGATGACGCCAAATCATTGCCCAATGGCTTTTCAAGACCGATGCGCACATTTTCACCCGACAGGCCGGCATTATGCAGGCCCTTGATCGTTGGCTCAAACAAAGATGGCGCGGTGGAAAGGAAAATCGACAATCCGCCCGATATGTCGCCAATCTTGTCCGCCAACGCGGCAAAGCCTTGCGGATCGGAGGCATCCAGCGCAACATAGCAAAGCCTTTGCAGAAACGCGTCAATCAGGCCCTCCGCCTTGCGGTCATCGGGCAGAAATTCACACAATGCCGCGCGCGCCATATCGCGAAAGCCATCATCGGTAAGTGTGCTACGTGCCGTGCCGAAAATACGTAGGTCGGGATTAATCAGGCCGTCGGCATGCAGCGCATATAAGGATGGCAGCAGCATCCGTCGTGAAAGGTCACCCGTGGCCCCAAACAACAGCAAGGTGGAACTGTGCATGCTCATTCTGTCCGTCTCCATGCAAGGCAACGGTCGGTCGCCTTACCAATCGCGTCCCCCTTTATCCTGAAGGGCACAAGCGTCTAGCGCTTATTCGTATGCAACGTTTAACCTGTTGCCCAGGCGCGCTGTTCGTCCATACCCATGGAAAGCAATATGGGTTCGTCCTGTTGCCGTGCCTGAAAGTCCGCTTTGCCCGAAAGGCCGCGCCAACCCGATGCAATGAGCGCTTGTGCCGTTGGCGCGCCCAAGGTGGTTCCGGGCCCAAGAACAATCACCACGTCCGGCGCGAATTCTGCTGCGGCAACGTGCACTGCGCGGCTAAAATCATATGTCTCGGTTAATTGCGCGCCAAGCGTGTAGGCGTAGATCGCGTCCGCGCTAAAGGCATGCGGCGACCAAATCTTGCCCTGCCCGTCAATCGCCGGAATGCTGCCCGCGCCGAAATCCGCCACGGGATTCTGCGCTCGCGCCATCGGCACGATATGCTGCAGCAACGGGCTATGGAAAGCCGCATGGTGCATCAACCGCAATGGGAAGCGGTCGTCCTTCGGCAGTTTTTCGGCCAGCCATTTCAGTCCGGCTTCGTCGCCTGCGAACACCACCATCCCGCCGAGGCGTATCGACACTGATATATTTATATCAGAAATATTCTGCGATTCTTCTATTAAAGCATTCGCAAAATTTACTTTTTTTGCGTCAATATTCCAATCAGCATCAATAATCGGCCAAACGATCTGCCCACCGGTGCCATTTTCATGCATCAACAGGCCCATATTGTTCACAAGCCGCGCACCCGCCGCCAGATCGACAATGCCCGCACAGGCAAGCGCGAGATACCAGCCCATTGAATTGCCCGTCACCGCAACAATATCAAATTTATCCCGATCAATCGCAGCGAAATCCGCGAGGGCAGATGCGTAAATCAGCGGGGATGCATTATCGCCGGTCATATGTACCGATGGCGCGTATTTCTCGGCTTATCGAGCTCCGAGACAGGCACTTGGCCCTTTTCCGCCCGGACCGCATCGACAATGCCGACAACATCGGCGCGCGCCGAATGATGCTTCTGCAGATATCCAAGCTCGGACGCGTTATAGGTGCCGCGTCCGGGGCAAACGACCAATGCGCGCTTCTTCATGCGACCGCTGCCTTGGCGGCTTCCACGATCGATTGCTTGCTTGGCAGCACCAGCTCAGCCGCGGGGCCAAGCGGGATGAAGCAATCTTCGGCGGTAATCCGGCTAACAATGTTTCCGCGCCCGGCCTCCGTCAATATGGTCATCAGCTTTTCACTCAAGCTTCCCGATCGGCGGCTTTCATCCACAATCAGGATATGCGAACAATCGGCCACCGCAGCCACGATTGCGTCCGCATTCAACGGATGTAACCAACGCAGGTCAATGATGCGTAGCTTGATGCCCAACGCTTCCAATTCGGGCGCAGCCTGACGCGATAAATAATAACCATTTCCATATGTTATAATCGCAAGTTCAGTTCCATTGCCAAATTGCCCAAGCGCGCCAAAGCCAATGTCATTTGCCTCCGCCGGCGCTGTATATTCCGCAGACCACGCGCCATCATCCGCGCCATGAAGGTCGGTTGTGTGATACAGCGCGATGGGTTCAAGGAAGATCACAACACGGCCATCCTCATGCGCCAGCCGGACGCATTCACGCAGCATAGCGGGCGCGTCAGCGGCGTTGGACGGGCATGCGACAATGATGCCGGGAATGTCGGTGAGCACAGCGATGCTGTTGTCATTGTGGAAATGCCCGCCAAAGCCCTTTTGATAGGGCAAGCCAGCGATGCGCACGACCATAGGGTTGCGATATTGCCTGTTTGAAAAGAAGGACAAGGTCGCCGCCTCGCCCCGGATCTGGTCCTCTGCATTATGCAGATAGGCCAGAAACTGGATTTCGGGAATTGGAACAAAGCCATTATGCCCCATGCCGATGGCAAGCCCAAGGATGGTCTGTTCGTCCAGCAACGTATCAAACACACGTGCTGCGCCAAATTTTTCCTGCAGCCCCTGTGTCACGCCATAGACGCCGCCCTTGCGCGCGACATCTTCGCCGAACACCGCGACATTGGGATATTGCAGCATGATGTCCGCCAAGGCGAAGTTGATGCTCTTGGCCAAAGTGACAGGTTTAGCCAAGTTGCGCGCGTCTTTGGCAAAAAGGGTGTCGCGCGATGCGGCATCGGGCAATGGCGGCGACGGCTTGACGCCTTCCTCTGGTAGGATGGATGCCATCACCTCTTGCGCGGTGACGAGCCGTGGCTTGGCGAGCGCATCCAAGGCAACGCGGTCCACCCGCGCGCGCATATCTTCGTAGCGCGCAACAATCTCCGCGCCCGACATGCCCGCTTGTTCATGCAAAATGCGCGCGCTGTGCAGCAATGGATCTTGCGCTTCGGCGGCTTCGATCTGCGCAATCGGTGCATAGCTCAATTCAACATCGGCCCCCGCATGCCCCATGAGACGCACCGTCTGCATATGCAGAAATACGGGCCTGCGGCGCGCACGCGCATATGCGACGGCTTCGTGGCAGCCACGCAGAGCATCATTCAGGTCTGCCCCGTCGCAGGCAATATATTTCAATGCAGGACGATGCGCGAAGTTCGCCTTTATCCATCCACCGGGCGTCCGCACCGAAATACCGATGCCATTATCCTCACACAGGAAGACGATGGGCATGGGCAAATGCTGATACGCAGCCCAGCAGGCGGCGTTGAACGCACCCTGCGACGTGGAATGGTTGGCGGAAGCATCGCCGAACGAGCATAAAATG
>JAJTEF010000037.1:0-33155 GCA_021300355.1 Sphingomonadaceae bacterium
CAAATCTGCATTCGCCCTGAAAGCGGCGGCCGCACTTGTTGACCCAACGCATGTGCACGCAAATCTCATCGCCCGCGGTTCCCATCCCGATATTTTGTGGGTGAAACGGCTTCCGAAGGAAGCACCTAAGGACGATGAAGACGTCACCGATGAAACCGAGCTCAAACGCAGCATAACGGTGGATCAGATCCGCAACGTTCAGCAGGTTCTGACATCGCGTCCGGGGCTCAGCGATAAACGGGCCATCATTATTGATTCTGCGGACGATCTTGAACGCGGCGGAGCCAACGCATTGTTGAAATCTTTGGAAGAACCGCCCGTCGGGACCTATTTCTTTTTGGTCAGTCATGCCAGCGACCGGTTGCTGCCAACCATCCGTTCACGCTGCCAGATATTGCGCTTTGAACCATTGTGCGACGCAGATATGGCCGAGGCTTTGCAACGCGCCGCGCCCGAGGCAAGCCAGCCTGATATTGATGCGCTGGTGCGCTTGGGCAACGGGGCACCCGGCCAAGCGTTGGATTTCCTTGGGCTAAGGCTCGACGAGCTGGAAGATGCCATGGCGTCCATTTTGCGCTCAGGCGACCGGGATAATGCCATTCGCATCGCTTTGGCCGAAAAACTATCGCTCAAGGCCGCGCAGCCCCGATATGAAGCCTTTCTGCGCCGCGCACCCGCGCTGATCGCAGAGCATACGAGAACGCTCGGCGTCGGGCAGCTACGCGCCGGGATTGATGCGTGGGAGGCCGCAAGCGGGCTGGCCGCACGCGCCATCGCGTTAAGTTTGGACAAGCAGAGCGTCGTCTTTCAAATGGGAAGCTTGCTGGCATCGGTTCAAGCGCATAAGGCGGGCTAATTAGCCAAAAATACAAGAGTCCCCATGTCTGAACCTTTTTATATTACCACCGCCATAGCCTATCCAAATGGCAAACCGCATATCGGTCACGCCTATGAAGCAATCGCAACCGACGCGATTGCGCGGTTTCAACGTTTGATGGGCCGTGATGTGCGCTTCGTCACTGGCACCGATGAGCATGGCCTGAAAATGGACCAGACCGCACGGGCAGCCGGCAAGGCAACGCGCGACCTTGCCGATGAAATGTCATCTTATTTCAAGGAAATGTGCAGCACTCTTGATATTTCCTTTGATCATTTTTGCCGCACAACGTCGGACCATCATCACAAGGCCAGCCAAGCGATTTGGAAACGGCTGGAAGCCGCTGGCGACCTATATCTTGACCGGTATGAAGGATGGTATTCGGTCCGCGACGAAGCTTATTATGACGAAACCGAATTGACCGAGGGCAAGGGGGGGCAGAAGCTTTCGCCGCAGGGCACGCCGGTTGAATGGACCGTTGAAGAAAGCTGGTTTTTCCGCCTTTCGAAATATGAACAGCCTTTGCTCGATTATTATGCCGCGCATCCTGACTTTATCCGACCCGACAGCCGGAAAAATGAAACGGTTAAGTTCGTTGAAGGCGGTCTGAAGGACCTGTCCGTTTCGCGCACCAGTTTCGATTGGGGCGTCAAAGTTCCCGGCAGCGAAAATCATGTCATGTATGTCTGGTTGGACGCTCTAACCACATATATCTCCGCGATTGGCTTTCCCGACGATACCGAGGAATGGCGCAAATTTTGGCCGGCCAATGTCCATATCATTGGCAAGGACATTGTCCGCTTTCACACCGTATATTGGCCCGCATTTTTGATGTCCGCAGGCTTGCCATTGCCTAAACAGGTGTTCGGACATGGGTTCCTGCTGTCCCGCGGCGAGAAAATGTCGAAGTCCTTGGGCAATGTCGTTGACCCGATGCAGCTTGCGGAATTGTTTGGCGTCGATGCGCTGCGCTATTTCCTGCTGCGTGAAGTCAGCTTCGGTCAGGACGGCAGCTATAGCCCCGAAGCGATTGTCACCCGCGTGAATGCTGATCTGGCCAACAGCTTCGGCAATTTGGCGCAGCGGACATTGTCGCTCATCTTCAAAAATTGCGAAGGCTATCTGCCCGCCATTCGCGGCCATAATGACGATGACACAGCGTTGTTGGATTTGGTGGGCGCGACAGTTTCCCAGCATATTCCTGCGAATTACGAAGATTTGGCGATGTCACAGGGGCTAGAAAGCTGGATGCAGGCGGTATTTGCCTGCAACGCCTATGTCGATGTGCAGGCGCCGTGGGCGCTCAAGAAAACCGATCCGGAACGCATGGAAACCGTGCTTGCCACGTTGTTCATCTGTATCGCGCAATTGGCCATCGCCGCTTTGCCGATCATCCCTGGGTCGGCGACCAAGCTTCTCGACCAAATGGGCGTTCCGCTTAATGTTCGGAATTTCCATGCGGCAGGATCGCATTGGTATTCACCTTTGGCAGAGAGCAATTACCAAATTGCCCAGCCTGTCGGGCTATTTCCCCGATTGGAAATGCCAGCGGAGGAGGGGACTGCGGCCTGATGTTCGTCGATTCCCACTGCCACCTGAATTATAAGGGCTTAGTCGAGCAGCAAGGCGAGATTCTTGCGCGTGCGCGCGGCAGCGGCGTGTCTGCCATGCTCAACATTTCGACGCGTGAGCGCGAGTGGGATGAGGTTATCGGCCTTGCGGAACAGGAACCCGACGTGTGGGCGTCCGTCGGCATTCACCCGCATGAAGCGGACCAGCATATAGGTATTGATGCTGCGAAGCTTATCGAGCGTGCGGCGCACCCGCGTGTCGTCGCAATCGGCGAAACTGGGCTCGATTTTTACTATGATCACAGCGACCGCGCGCAGCAAGGCCTGTCCTTTCGCGAACATATAACGGCGTCACGGGACACGGGGCTTCCCATCATCATTCACACACGCGATGCAGAGGCGGAAACGGCCGAGATATTGCGCGACGAAATGTCCAAGGGCGCATTCACCGGTGTCATTCATTGCTTCACCGCAAGCGCAGAATTCGCGCGGACGGCATTGGACCTCGGCCTGTATATTTCGCTGTCGGGTATCGTCACGTTCAAAAATGCCCAAGATCTTCAGTCGGTCGCCAAATGGCTGCCTTCGGACCGGCTGCTCGTGGAAACCGATGCACCGTTTTTGGCGCCAATTCCGCATCGCGGAAAGACCGGCGAGCCTGCATTTGTCGCGGATACCGCGCGTTACGTGGCGCAATTGCGCGGAGTTGACGCGAACATTCTGGCTAAAGAGACTTCAGAAAATTTCTACAGTCTCTTTTCCAAGGCCGTACGATGAACATCATGGAAGACGGCCCATCGTTAATCTGGGGCGTCGTTTGCATATTGTTGTTGATGAGCTCGCTTGCGGCCCGGCGTTTGCCGCTGGGATATGTCGCCAAGGCAGCATTTGCGTGGATAGCGATATTCGCGGCTTTGTTCGCAATATTCAGTTTCCGGTTTGAATTTAAGGCCGTCTGGGAGCGCGTAAAAGCAGACATTTCCGGCACCGCTGGCCAGAACGTGAGCGGAAATGAAATCACCATCAGGCGTCAGGATGACGGCCATTATTGGCTTCAGGTCGACGTGAATGGCAAGCCGGTGCGGTTCATGATCGATAGCGGCGCGACGACCACAGCCGTAAACGCAAGCACGGCGCGCGAAACGGGCATACAAGTGCATGCAGACGGATATCCGGTATTCCTTAGTACCGCGAATGGGCGCGTCACGGCACAGCGCGGTATCATTCAATCGTTTAAGATCGGAACGCACGAAATCGGGCAGCATAATGTTGTGGTTTCGGAGAGTTTCGGCGACACCAATGTCCTTGGCATGAACTTTCTCGACAGCATGCAAAGCTGGAAGGTTGAGGGAAATGTGATGACGTTGAAGCAATGATAATGGCTCGATGCGACGTGCTTAAACAGCCGTTATTCAATCTTACTTAACATAATATATATTATCGAACTCATTTATGGCTGGACCGATGCAGGCTGATATTACCCCTCTCACAGATATCATGGCGCGGTTGCGTGATCCGCAGACCGGATGCCCTTGGGATCTGGAGCAAGATTTCTCGACCATTGCGCCATATACGATCGAAGAAGCTTATGAAGTTGCTGACGCCATTGAGAACAACGATCTGGATGCACTAAAAGACGAATTGGGCGATCTGCTCCTCCAAGTCGTGTTCCACAGCCAGATGGCGTCTGAAATCGGCCAGTTCGACTTTAACGACGTCGTCCGCAGCATTTGCGATAAAATGGTCCGCCGTCATCCGCATGTATTCGGAGAACAAGGCGCACCAAACAAAAGCATTCCGGACAATTGGGAAACGATCAAAGCTAGCGAACGCGAGGCGGGATCGGACAACAGCGCCTTAGCGGGCGTGGCCCGCGCCCTTCCCGCATTGTTACGCGCGCAAAAAATTCAAAAGCGTGCTGCCCGAACCGGCTTTGATTGGCCCGACCAATCCGGTGCGCGCGACAAAATTATTGAGGAATTAGAAGAAGTTGAAACCGCAACTTCGGCGGAACATGTTGCCGAAGAAATTGGTGATTTGTTATTCGCCGTTGTCAATTTCGCCCGGTTTCATGACGTTAACGCCGAAACCGCGCTCAAATCCGCAAATGCGAAGTTCGAACGCCGCTTTCGCGATATGGAAGATTCTGCTGGCGATCGGTTCACAGCGTTATCGCTCGATGAAAAAGAAGTTCTTTGGCAACAGGCGAAGGCCAAGGAAGCGAAATAATCAGTCTTCTATTTGGGCGAATTGCTTATCGAATTGGCCCCATAATTGGCGGCTAAGCGATGCTTCGACGGTTACGAGGTCCTCATCCACAATCTGGCTGTTGATTGTTCCGCGCGCGTGGAGCCATGCAAGCGCAGCGCCATCGCTGGCCTTCAATCGAACAGACTGCACGAGATTGCCCTTGGCAATCAACGCGGACAGATGGGCCTTAAAGGCATCAACGCCCTCACCCGTCTGCGCAGAGATCATCAGCACATCATCGTTACGCTGAACAAGCGCCGACAGATCCTCGCGTTTTTCTGCATCGAGCAGGTCAATCTTGTTCCAAACCTCCAACATCCGCGGTTGGTTTGCTGCATCTTCATCGTCCAAAACGCCCAAATCGCGCAGGACTTGCAGAACATCGTCACGTTGCGCATCGGTTTCACTGTGCGAAATATCGCGCACATGCACAATGATATCTGCCGAAATCACCTCTTCGAGCGTGGCGCGAAACGCCGCGACCAATTGCGTCGGCAGGTCGGAGACAAATCCAACGGTGTCCGACAAAATCGCCTTTTCCACCCCCGGCAAGGAAATTTCGCGCATGGTGGGGTCCAACGTCGCAAAGAGCATATCCTCGGCCAACACTGTCGCGCGGGTCAGGCTGTTGAACAGGGTCGACTTGCCGGCGTTGGTATAGCCAACCAAAGCGATCACTGGCCATGGTGCCCTTTTGCGGCGTGCACGGTGCAGCGAGCGCGTCCGTTTCACTTCCTCCAGCTCGCGGCGCAAACGGGCCATCCGGTCGCGGATCATCCGGCGGTCGGCCTCAATCTGTGTTTCACCTGGGCCACCCAAGAAACCAAAGCCGCCGCGCTGCCGTTCCAAGTGCGTCCAACTGCGGACCAAGCGACCGGCTTGATAATCCAAATGAGCCAGTTCGACTTGCAACCGTCCTTCGGCTGTTGCCGCACGCTCGCCAAAAATTTCGAGGATGAGCCCGGTACGGTCAATCGTTTTCAACCCGGTGCGTTCTTCCAGATTGCGCTGCTGAATGGCGGTTAAAGACGCATCGACGATCAACAGGTCGATTTCTGAGTCCCGCCCTATCTGCGCAATTTCCTCCACCTGCCCGCCGCCAAGCAGAGTCACCGCGCGCGGCGAACGGACGCGAAAATGCTTTTTCTGGACAACATTCAGGCCAATGGCCAATGCAAGGCCCTCGGCCTCGGCAAGTCGCGCCTCTGGCCCTACCGAAGCCCGTCCGGGCAATTCGGGGTAAATGACCAACGCACGCGCACCGCGCGCAAATTCGTCGGTTTCGCTACGTTCAAAAACGCTCAAATATCATCCTCATCCACGCCTTGATTATACTCGGCGAGATTTACAGGATGTGCAGGCTGAATGGTCGATATAGCATGCTTATAGACGAGCTGCGTCGTGCCATCGCGTTCCAGCAGAACCGAGAATAGGTCATAGGCCGCAATACCGCCCTGGAGCATCACACCGTTGACGAGGAATGTCGTGACCGGTTCATTCTTGTCGCACATCGCATGCAAGAACACATCCTGCAGCATGCCCACACGGTGGCTGGTGCGGCTCATCATGTCATCAAACACCGATCGGTCGGGTGAGACAGATGGCATAATCGTGGAAATGCTATGCTTATAGACCAGCTGGGACATGCCATCACGGCGCAATAGCACGGAGAAGTTGTCAAACCAGGTAACTACGCCTTGAAGCTTCACACCTTTGACCAAAAACATGGTCACCGGTGTTTTTGATTTTCTCAGCGAGTTCAGAAACAGATCTTGCAGTCCGTTATTCTTTTCAGTCATTATTATTATCCGATTATATTTTTGTTGTACTCGGCTTAACGGGAGACCCTAAAAGGGAGTGAGCCGAGGCAAAAGCGCGTATACACGAGGACTGCAGACGGCGCAATTGGACTCATGAGTCGCTATCTTCTTCAAGTTCCAGACCGTTTTTCCGCACGGAAATGCCCAGCAGCTTGAGCTTACGATGCAGCGCAGAACGCTCCATCCCGACAAAGGCCGCCGTCTTTGAAATATTGCCTGAAAAGCGCTTAATCTGAACCCGCAGATATTCACGTTCAAACGCTTCGCGCGCCGCACGCAAGGGCGCGCCCATCAGCGACGTGACATTCTGCTCCGTGCCCTCATAGCTGTTGATCACTTCCGAGGGCAGCATGTCGGCGTCAATCGTGTGGACCCGGTTTGCGGGCGCCAATATGATCGTTCGCTCTATGATATTGCGCAGCTGGCGGACATTTCCCGGCCACTCACACGCCTGAAGCGCGGCCATGGCGTCATCCGAAAAATAGGGCGGTGGAATGCGATGCTCCGAAGCAAAGCGCGCCGCATAATGATTGGCGAGGTCGGGAATATCCTCCCGACGGCCAGACAATGGCGGAATTTCCACGGGCACAACATTCAGGCGATAGAAAAGATCCTCGCGAAAGCGCCCCTCCGCAATCTCAATGGTCAAGTCACGCGCGGTGGCAGAGACAAAGCGGACATCGACCCTAATCTGCCGGTCGCCCCCTACCCGCACAAAGCTCTGGTCGGTTAAAACACGCAAAATCTTACCCTGCGTGGTCCACGGCATATCCGCCACTTCGTCGAGAAACAACGTGCCGCCATGCGCTTTTTCGAGCATGCCGGCCTGCACAAGCCGGCCATCTTTTTCGATACCGAACAGCTCTTCATCAAAACGTTCGGGGGACAAGCGGGCGGCACTTACCGAGACAAAGGCGGAGTCTGAACGCGGGCTCCAGCTATGGAGCAAGCGGGCAGCAACCTCTTTCCCAACACCAGCGGGGCCAGTGATCAGCATCCGGCTGCCTGTGCCCGCGACTTTCTTGAGCGTAGCGCGCACCGCGTTGATCGCGGCGGATGATCCGGTAAGCTCTTCCGAATGCCCTACCCGCGCCTTTAGCGCTGCATTTTCAGCGCGAAGGCGTTCCGTCTCGGTCGCTTTCGATACCAAATGCAGAAGCTTGCTGGCTTCAAATGGCTTTTCGATAAAGTCCGCCGCACCATGGCCAATGGCGGCAACTGCGGTGTCAATATTGCCATGCCCGGAAAAGACAATAACGGGAATCTGCGGATCGCGTAACTTGATAGCGCGCAGTAGCTCAATGCCGTCCATGGACGACCCACGCAGCCATACGTCCAGAAGGATAAGCGACGGGAACCGCTCGTCCAATGCGGCCAAGGCCTCATCGGCCGACGCGGCGGTCCTCGTGCCATATCCTTCATCGTCAAGGACGCCGGAGACCAAGTCCCGAATGTCTTGCTCGTCGTCTACAATCAGTATGTCGAGTGCCATATTAGCCCATAACCTCATCTGAATTGACTGCTGGCGGGGCTGCGTTCAACTTGCCTACCCGCAATGCTACGATTTCCGGATTGAACTTCAACGTCACAACCGCACCTTCCGGCTGGTTATCCGACAGAGAAATCTCTCCAAAATGTTCTTCAATAATTTTCTTCACGATGGCGAGGCCAAGCCCCGAACCCGTTGCCCGATTGGTGATATAGGGCTCCATAATCCGCTGGCGATCCGGCGGCAGGCCAATGCCATTGTCCGATATGCGGATGAACAACCCATCGCCTTCGACGACCAGATCGATGACTATCGCGCCATCGACTTCGACCGTTTTCTTTTTCTCTTCAATCGATTCAACAGCATTTTTCAGAATGTTCGTAATCGCTTGTCCCAATTGCCGCCGGTCGGAGATCAATGTGGGGAACGGGCCATCCTGATTATAACGGAAGCTGATGTCGGGATGTGCAACCTCAAACATGAACACAGCATGCCCCACAATGTCGTGCACATTTTCCGAACGGAACAATGGCTTTGGCATCCGCGCAAAGGATGAGAATTCATCGACGATGTTTCGCAAATCGCCAACTTGCCGCACGATGGTGCTGGTCAGCTGCGCGAATATCGCTTCATCTTGGGCAATGTGCTTGCCAAAGCGCCGCTGAAGTCGCTCTGCCGCCAATTGGATAGGCGTCAGCGGGTTTTTGATTTCGTGCGCGATCCGGCGGGCGACATCAGACCATGCCGCGCGGCGTTGATCGGCAAGCTGCTGGCTGATGTCTTCAAAGGTGACCACGCTGCCCTGCTCGCGTGGAGACACCGTAACCGCAACCGTCAGCGGCTCTGGCCCATCGCCAAGCTGCACAACGCCCCGTGGGCTTTCGCTGGCCAGAGCGGCGAGCGCGGGCGCGACCACTTCAAATTTTTGGCCAACAATAGTATGGGATTCATGCTTCAACAGTTTTTCCGCGGTGGAATTGGCCAACTGGACCACGCCATTGCCATCAACCGAAACCACACCTGCCGACACCGATTCCAGCACCGCCTCGATAAACAAACGCCGCTCACCCAACTGATGGTTGGTGGCCAGCAATGCGCCCGTTTGCTGCTGTAGTCGCTCGGTCATGCGGTTGAACGATTGCGACAGGAAACCAACTTCATCATCGCGGAATTGATCTTCGGTGACCCGCGCCGATAGGTCGCCGTCCGCAATCCGTTGTGCGGCATCCACCAGATTGTTGACCGGCCTTACCAACCGGTCCGCGACGCGCAGCGCAATCCAAAGCGTGATGCCAATGATCATCAGCGACACAAAATAAAGCGCGAGATTGAACTGGATTTGCAACGCCCGCGACCGCGCGACCATTTTATCGTAGTCTTGCAAAACGGACTGGGCGCGTGAACCCAAAGCAAATGAAGGCACTGTTTCCGCACGTCTTACGTATAGATAGGTTCGCGGATTGTCATACAGGACCACAACAGCATCGATATTATTGGGGCTGACCGTAACGACAAAATTTTCGCCGGATTCCAGTTTGCGTAGCGCTTCATCGCTGATCCAGTCACCACGTTCTTTTTCGGCGAGCACAGCTTCCGTATTTTGCTGTCCGCTTGGCCCAATCGTTACAATTGCGGACTCGCTCAACTTGCGGTTCAAGACCTGTTGCGGATAGGCAATCTCTAAAAATTCAGCGCTATCGATTTTTACCTGCGATAAAATGTACCGAATGTCCCCCGCCATTGTGACCGTTTCGGCCCCGACATCGCGCACCTTTTCATCATAATATCCCTTGGCCAGCTCGCCTGCATTTTCGAGCATGCCGCGTGCCGAACCCGAGAACCAGAATTGCACGCCGCTTTGGAAGAGCAATGAGGCAAAGATAACCAAAAGCACTGTCGGAACCGCCGTAATCGCCGAAAATATCGCCACTAGGCGGACGTGCAGCAATTGCTTGCTGCCAATGTTGCTATTCTCCGCCCGCTTGAGCGCCACACGCCGCCCGAAGAGAACAAGCAGCAATGTCGCTGGCAACAGGTTACTGACCAACATAGTTGCAGAGGCAGCCGGTCCCAAAGGCTCCGATTGCGGCCCTTGGTCGATCAGCAATATCGCGGTCACAACGCCGGCAACGACAACCATCACCGCACTGGCAATTTCCAGAAATTTGATCGATTGGCTGTTGCCCAGCAGATCGGCAAGCCATTCAAAAAGACGACCGACGGCGGACGGTGAATCTGTTTCCTCCGCTAATCCGATTGTTGCCATAAAGACACTGTGGCACCCATTGCGTTACCTGAAAAGCACAAAATTGCCCTTCAAACGCTATGTATCTTGGCTAAACACCGTTCTAACGCCCCCCGGCGGGGCCAATCCCGTAATCGGTCAATTTTTTGCGCAGCGTGTTGCGGTTGATGCCAAGCAACGCTGCGGCTTTAAGCTGGTTGCCCTTCACTTGCTTCATCACATGCTGCAGCAATGGAATCTCGAACTGGGCCAAGGCGCGTGGATATAGTTTTTCGCGCAAATGCCCGCGATGTTTTTGGTCGCGCAGGAATTGGGCAACAGCCGCTTCGAAGCTCGCGCCTTGAATGTGCGGGTCAGCATCGTGCGCAGGTTCGACAAACTGGTGGATCGTGCTTTCGGTGATCGTATCTTCGCGGCACAACAATGCCAGACGATAAATAAGATTCTTCAACTCGCGGATATTTCCGCGCCAGGGCATCGCCATCAATTGACCGACAGCCCCATCGTCGATCTTGCGCATGGGCAGGCCGTCTTTTGCCGCCATCATCAGGAAATGCTGGGCAAGCAAGCCGATGTCTTCCGTGCGATCCCGCAGCGGTGGCATCTCGATGGGCACGACGTTCAGGCGGTAAAACAGATCCTCCCGAAACCCGCCCTTTTCAATCAAAGCGGCCAAGTTCTGGTTGGTCGCAGCGACGATGCGGACATCCAGGCGAATGCTCGCTTTTCCGCCAATGCGGCTGATGACACCGCTTTGCAGCGCGCGCAAAAGACGGGTCTGTGCGTGCATCGGCATGTCGCCAATTTCATCGAGGAATAATGTGCCGCCTTGCGCCTGTTCAAACCGGCCAATCGATTGACCAACCGCGCCAGTAAACGCGCCTTTTTCGTGGCCAAACAGTTCCGCCTCAATCAATTCGCTCGGGATTGCGGCCATGTTGACCGCGACAAAGGGGCCAGTTTTGCGGTGCCCCAGATTGTGGATCGCTTCTGCCACCAGTTCCTTGCCCGTTCCGCTTTCCCCCGAAATCAGGACCGACAGGTCGTTCCGCAACAGACGCGCCACCATGCGGTACACATCCTGCATCGCGGCACTGCGTCCAATCATCGGCAGATTGGCTTCGCTTAATGCCTCAAACGGGTCAGAGGCGGTCGAGCGGCGCTTTTCGATCCCTTGCTTCACCGCCAAGACAAGGTCGTTGAGATCAAACGGCTTTGGGAAATATTCAAACGCATCAATTTCGCTGGCACGCACGGCTGTCTCCAACGTATTTTGCGCTGACATGATGATGACCGACATATCTGGCGTTCGTGCCAATATCTCTTTCAGCGTGGACAGGCCGTCGCTGTCTTTCAACACCACGTCGGTCAGCATCAGGTCGAAATGGCCATCGGCAAGCGCGGCATCGCGCGCCGCCACGCTATCGCAAATTTGCGTTTCGATATTTTCCGCCTCAAGCGCGGCGCATACGACGAGCCCGATGGACGCGTCATCTTCGACAATAAGAACCTTAGCTGGCTTCATGCGCTTGCCTTCCCAGAAGCTACCGGAAGCAAAAGCCGGAATGTGGTTTGCCCAAGGGCATGATCGCGTTCGAACAAGACCCTGCTGTTCATTTGCTGCACAAGCTTGCGCACAATGGCGAGGCCAAGCCCCTGCCCGTCACGCTTTGTCGTCACGAATGGCGAAAACAGTTCGTCGACGATATGATCAGGCACGCCCGCACCATTGTCGGATATCGCAATTTCAACCGGCAATTTAATGGCACGCCGGTCAATGTCCGTGTCGCGCAGCGCGCCGCTCATTACATAGCGCGTCGAAATACCAATCACACCGTCAAGACGCCCGTGCAGCGCATCGATGGCATTTTGCAGAAGGTTGATGAGCACCTGAACCATCCCGTCGGCATCGATATACACATGGGGCAGCGACGGATCATAATTGATGGAAATTTCGGGCATGGCGCGGTTGGCCGCACGCAGCGAACGAATGGCGCGCTCAATCAACAAATGGATATTTGCCGGCGCCAATTCAGGCCGCTCCGACCGCCCCAGCTTTTGCATTTGGTCCAGCAAGCGGGCAATGCGGTCAACTTCGTTAACAATAAGCTCGGTCAACGCCCGGCTTTTTTCATCGACCTGACGGGCCAATAACTGCGCCGCGCCCTTTATGCCCGCCAACGGGTTTTTGATTTCATGCCCCAAAATCGCAGGTGCGCCCATGGCCTGTTGCTGCCCGGAGTCGCGCTGGTCCCCAATATGTTCGCGGCCACCATTGCGCGGCGATATGACCGCAATGCGCCAATCGGGTTCTTTGGCCACGGCGGATATGTTGATATCGACCATGATCACACCATGTGGCGTTTTCAGCTCCATATCCTGCGCAGAAATGTCGCCCTCACGCGACAGCAAAGCCGCGTTCATCCGCTCGCTTTCGAAGATCAGCGCCTCATCAATACGATGCCCCTCAAGCCTTCTGCGGCTTCGGCCAAAAAAGGCTTCGCTCGCATCATTGGCATACGTAATGAGGTGATCAGGCGAGATCAAAAGCACCGGCACCGCAATACTCGCCAGCATTTGGCTATATTCGGGGCGATGCGTTACCTGCGACATCTATCAGGCGGCCGACCGCGTCAGGAACGGTTCGTAAAAGCGTGTCAGCTCGTCAATGACGACATCTGGATCATCGATGCGGTTCACGAAATTGCGAAACTCGGCGGAACCATTCAGCCCCTTGGTATACCAACCAATATGCTTGCGCGCGATGCGCAGGCCAACTTCGCCGCCATAATGGTCGAGCATGGCGCGATAATGGTCCATGATCAGGTGGAACTGGGCATCAATATCGGGGTCGGCAATGGTCTGCCCCGTCCGGAACCAGTGCATCATCTGGCCCAAGAGCCAGGGTTTGCCATAAGCGCCGCGGCCGACCATCACGCCATCGGCACCACTTTGTTCCAGCGCATTGCGCGCGTCTTCTATGGTGCAAATATCGCCATTGACGATAACCGGAAGCGATACCGCGTCTTTCACCTTGCGCACAAATGCCCAGTCGGCCGAGCCTTTATACATCTGGTTCCGCGTGCGGCCGTGGACGGTGATCATCTTTGCGCCAAGGTCTTCAGCGATACGGGCCAGTTCAGGTGCGTTCAGGCTGCCATGGTCCCAGCCCATCCGCATCTTGACGGTAACCGGCACGGATACGGCCTTCACCGTTGCCTCGATCAGGCTGGCCGCCAGCGGCAAGTCGCGCATCAATGCAGAGCCGGCATCACCGTTCACAACCTTTTTAACGGGGCAGCCCATGTTGATATCGATAATCGCCGCGCCGCGGTCTTCATTCAGCTTCGCCGCCTCACCCATTTCATATGGTGCACAGCCAGCCAACTGCATCGACACAGGCTCTTCAATCGCGTCCCACTCGCATTTTTGGATGCTCTGGCGCGTTTCGCGGATCATCGCTTGGCTCGCGATCATCTCGGTCACGTTTAAGCCAGAGCCGAATTGCCGGACGATTTTGCGAAATGGCATATCGGTGACGCCCGTCATCGGCGCCAAAATGACGGGACAATTGATTTCAATATTGCCGATTTGGATAGGTTTCAGCTGCATTTTCAAAACTTGCCTAAAATTTAGGCAGGCCGTTACCCGCTTTCGGCTTGGCGGGCAAGTGCGCTGTCGCTAGAGCGCGGCTATGGTATCTGTACCCATCAATATTGCGCTCATTGTTGCCGCTGGCTCTGGAAGTCGCGTGGGCGGAGATATTCCCAAACAATTTCGTCCGGTACGCGGCAAACCCATGCTGCGGCACAGCTATGAAGCGCTGTCCGCGCATCCATCGATTTCCAAGGTGTATGTGGCCATTGGCGCAGGCCAAGAGGCCGAGGCTTTGGCAGCACTGCGCGGCCTGCCCGCGGCGATCTTTGTTCAGGGCGGCGCGACGCGGCGGGAGAGCGTGCATTTGGGCTTAAAGGCGATTGCAACCGATGGCGGCGCAGACCGGATCCTGATCCATGACGCCGCGCGGCCATTTCTGCCCGGCACAGTCATTGACGACTTAATCAAAGCACTCGACGAAGCCCCCGGCGCTGTTCCTGCCTTGCCCGTTGTCGATAGCCTTTCCAGAGGCGATCAAAATCTCTCCGAAACCGTTGACCGCGCACATTTGTGGCGTATCCAAACACCGCAGGCCTTCGCCTTCGCCGATATTTTCGCAGCGCACGAAATTTGGACCGGCGACGAGCCCACCGATGACGCCCGCATGCTGATGGCAAGTGGTGGGCAGGTTCGCATTGTTGAGGGATCAGAAGCGCTCAACAAATTCACCTTTTCAACCGATTTTGCAGGATCGACTATGCCGTCATTTCGAAGTGGCAATGGATTTGACGTGCATCGCCTCGTTCCCGATGCCGAACTATGGCTGTGCGGCGTACTTATCCCGCATGACAAGGGGCTTGCGGGGCACAGCGATGCGGACGTCGCCATGCATGCGCTCACCGATGCGATCTTGGGCGCTATCGCCAAGGGCGATATTGGCGACCATTTTCCGCCGACCGACCCGCAATGGCGCGGGGCATCATCAGACAAGTTTCTGGCCTATGCGATGCAGCTCGCTCGCGACGACGGCTATGCACTCGCCAATGCCGACGTGACCATCATTTGCGAGCGCCCGAAGGTTGGTCCCTTCCGGGGACAGATGCGGCAACGGCTGGCCGAAATAATGGCTGTTGATGTTGATTGTATATCGGTAAAGGCAACAACCACCGAGATGCTGGGTTTTACAGGCCGCGGCGAAGGCATCGCTGCGCAGGCCACAGCTACTTTTGAGAAACATTGATAGCTCCGCAATCACCGAAGTCCCCGGCAGCAGCGCCATATTGGGATCGGGCTATGTAACATATAGCAACGAAGCCAAAATGACGATGCTGGGCGTCAATGAAGATATCATCGACACCTTTGGTGCTGTGTCGGTCGCCGTCGCATGGGCGATGGCGCAGGGCGCGTTAAAGAAAAGTGGCGCAGACATTGCCGTGGCGATCAGCGGTGTTGCTGGCCCTGATGGCGGAACAGCGAACAAGCCAGTGGGCACGGTCGTCTTTGCAGTCGCGCTAAAAGGGCAAAATCCTGAAGACGTGGTCGGCGATAAGAAAGCGTTTGGTGAAGATAAAAGCCGCGCTGATATCCGCGCCTTTGCAACGCTTTATGCGCTTGAGCTTTTGCTGCCGCCTGCCCCGTAGAGTTCATCCGCACGGTCGATAAAGGCCGTCGTCATTTTGCGCAGGGCTGAATCAAAAAACTGCCCGGCCAATGCCTCAAACACACGGTTGCGGAATGAAAAATCGACCGTGAAATCCACAATCGATCCGCCGCCCGCGACATCTTCAAATGTCCAAGCGTTATGCAAATGCTTCATGGGGCCATCGAGATAATCAACGACAATCGACGAATGCGGGGTTTTGACGACCCGGCTGCTGAAGGTTTCCCGAAGAGATTTGAAGCCGACAATCATGTCCGCCAGCATTTCGCCTTCTTCATCCTTGCGAATGCGGATGGCACTGACCCACGGTAAAAATTCGGGATAGCGCGCCACATCGGCCACCAGATTGTACATTTGTTCCGCACTATGCGGCAAATGACGGCGTTCGTGATGGTGCGGCATTCGGGCTGTTACCGCTTTTTGGCCAATTGCGCCGCGCGCGCATCGCGCATTTTCGCAAAATCATCGCCCGCGTGATAGCTCGACCGTGTGAGCGGCGAGGCTGCAACCAGCAAGAAACCCTTCGCACGGGCAATCGCCGCATACGCGTCAAATGCCGCTGGCGTCACAAAGTCCATCACCTTTGTGTGCTTGGGCGTTGGCTGCAAATATTGCCCCATCGTCAGAAAATCGATGTCCGCGCTGCGCATGTCATCCATCACCTGATGCACTTCCATGCGCTCTTCACCCAAACCAAGCATGACGCCCGACTTGGTAAAAATAGACGGGTCGTGGCGCTTTACGGTCTCCAGCAAGCGAAGCGATGCATAATAACGCGCACCGGGCCGGATCGTCGGATACAGGCGCGGAACAGTCTCTAGATTGTGGTTGTACACATCAGGCCGCGCGGTAACGATTGCTTCAACCGCGGCTTGCGCCTTGTTCCGGAAATCCGGCGTCAGGATTTCAATCGTGGTGTTCGGTGTGTTGCGGCGCAGCGCCTCGATCACCTTCACAAACTGGCTCGCGCCACCATCGGGCAAATCGTCACGATCAACCGATGTAATGACGATATGTTCAAGGCCCATTTTTGCCGCAGCAATCGCCACATGCTCGGGTTCTAAGGGATCGACCGCGCGCGGCATTCCGGTTTTGACGTTACAAAAGGCACATGCGCGGGTGCACACATCGCCAAGGATCATCACGGTTGCGTGCTTTTTGGTCCAACATTCGCCGATATTTGGGCAAGCCGCCTCTTCGCACACGGTATTCAAATTTAAGTCCCGCATCAGCTTGCGGGTTTCATTGAAACCAGCGCCAGTAGGCGCCTTGACGCGGATCCAATCCGGCTTGCGTTCGCGCACGGGGCGGTCGGGTATCGATATCGGAACGTTCATGCCGTTCGAATAGCCGCCATGCCTCAACTTGCCAACTGCAACTTGCCTGCTATGGGTTGCAAAATTCGCAAAGAGGTTATGATGATAATCGACACATTGACGTCGCCGGTAATTCTCTTTTTCGTTCTCGGCTTCGTTGCTGCTGCACTTAAATCCGACCTCAGCATTCCCGAAGCCTTCGCAAAAGCCATGTCCATCTATCTGATGGCCGCCATTGGCTTAAAGGGCGGCGTTGAGGTTTCGAACAGCGGCGTTACTGCAGAAGTGGCCGCTGCCGCGTTGGCAGGCCTAGCCCTCAGCTTTCTTTTGCCGGTCATCGCATTTGCTTTGCTTCGGCAATTTGGGGTTACGTTCGTTACCGCAAAAGAAATCCTCACCGGCCAAGGTCTCGGCCCAGCAGGCTATATGGTCGCCGTTCTTGCATTGATGGAAACCCCCGCCATTATTTCGGGCCTTATGCTGGCACGGCGCGGCGACAAAGATACGGCCGAAAAATCCTCCACGCCATGGCACGAAGTCCTCACCAATGCCTCGGTTATGATTTTGGTCGGCAGCTTCATCATTGGTATTGTTGCCGGCAGCGATGGCTTCGCGCCGATCAAGCCGCTGTTTGATACCGGCTTCCGCGGCGTGCTTTGCTTGTTCCTGCTCGATATGGGGCTGATCGCAGCACGGCGGCTTATCCAGTCACGTAAGATGAACCTTCGCTTGGTTAGCCTCGCTATTGTCATACCTTTGTTGAATGGAGCAATTGGCACAATTATCGGAACATTGGTCGGGCTGGACGTTGCGTCGGCCGCTACGCTTGGCATTTTGGCGGCAAGTGCCTCGTACATTGCCGTTCCGGCAGCAATGCGGCTTGCCCTACCCAAAGCCGACCCCGGAATTTACCTCAGCATGTCACTGGGCGTAACCTTTCCTTTCAACATCATCTTTGGCATCAGCATTTTTGCGGCATTCGCCAAAGCAATAGGATGATTTATGATTCAAACTGTCAGCCGTAAGCGGATCGAAATTCTGGTGGATACGCCGCTTGTGCCGCGTGTTGTCGCGCAATTGAAAGCGGTCGATATATCTGGCTGGAGCGTGATTCACGTCGATTCTGGCGGTGGCCGCGCCGGTGCATGGCAAGATGACGATGTCACGGGCGCAAGCGCCAAAACCATCGTGCTTGCCATTGCATCCGAAGCCAAGACATCCGGCTTGATTGAAGCGATTGCGCCATTGCTGGACAGCTATGGTATGTTGCTCACCATCGGCGATGTGCAGGTTGTGCGTGGGGAAAGATTTTAATGCCCGAATTTGCTGTGCTGGTTGAAGGATATCGCCGCTTCAAATCCGACGCTTATGTCCGCCAAAAAGCGCGCTATGATGAGCTCGCCAATGACGGTCAGGCGCCCCCAATCATGATCATTTCATGCTGTGACAGCAGGGTCGATCCAGCAACCGTTTTCGACACAAAGCCCGGCCAAGTGTTCGCGTTGCGCAATGTGGCAAGCCTTGTTCCGCCTTATGAGATTGGCGGGGGTTTACATGGTGTGTCCGCTGCCATTGAATTTGGGGTAATGGGATTGGAAGTGCGGCACATTGTTGTGCTTGGTCACGCCCAGTGCGGCGGCATTAAAGCATCATTAGAAGGTGCGAATATCGGCCACGGGGGGCACAGCTTCATTGATGGCTGGGTCGACATTATCCGCCCTGCCCGCGAAAAGATTTTAGCATCCGCATCTGACGACCCCCAACATGATTTGGAACTGGACGCCATAAGGGTGAGTTTGAAAAACCTGCGCACATTTCCATTCATTGAAGAGCGCGAGCAATCCGGCCAGCTGAAGCTACATGGTGCCTATTTCGGCATCGCCGACGGCATCCTTCACGTGCTCAACGACCAAACTGACCAGTTTGAGGCTCAATGACCCATCAGGTCGCCTTGCCCGCCTTTTATAACGACCTTGACGCGAGTTTTGCCGAAGCGTGGAATGTCGTTGCAGCCGGTGTACCGGACAGGAACAGCCCCGCACACACGCCGACCGTCGGTACCGTTGATGCGAACGGCACGCCGCAATTGCGCATTATGATATTGCGCGCTGTGTCGCGTGATAGCCGAAGCTTGCGCTTTCATACCGACGCACGGTCCGACAAGATCACGCAATTGCAGCACAAAGCGGCGGCCAGCGTTTTGTTCTATGACCCTGCGGCAAAGGCGCAGATCCGGCTATCCGGTCGCGCCCATATTGCCGCGCAAGGCGATGTCGCAGATATAGCCTGGTCCGGTTCAACGCCATTTGCCCGCCGCTGTTATATGGCCGAAGCGGCCCCCGGGACACCGATTGCGCAACCTTCATCAGGATTGCCCGAATGGATTGAAGGCAAACAGCCAGAAGAAGAACAATTGGCCGATTACCGCGGCAATTTTGCGGCTTTGATGTTTCAAGTGGACAGCATTGAATGGTTATATCTGGCCAATGCAGGGCACCGGCGCGCAAAATGGCATTGGGACCAAACGCAAAATCTATGGCTTGGGAACTGGCTGGTTCCCTAAACCGCGGCACATTATCCTAATGGCCAAAGCGCCCTCCTCTGCTGCATTGGCGTTGCAGAGGAGGGTTCGCTTCATGCCATCATTAACGCGTCATCTTCTTATAGGTTGCACGATGCGGACGGGTGGCTTCGTCGCCAAGGCGGGCGATTTTGTCTTCTTCGTATGATTCAAAGTTGCCTTCAAACCATTCGACATGGCTGTCGCCTTCAAACGCAAGGATATGCGTTGCAAGACGGTCAAGGAAGAAGCGGTCATGGCTGATGACCACGGCGCAACCTGCGAAGCTTTCCAACGCTTCTTCAAGAGCCGAAAGTGTTTCCACGTCCAAATCGTTGGTCGGTTCGTCGAGCAGAAGCACGTTGCCGCCTTGCTTCAACATCTTCGCCATGTGCACGCGGTTGCGTTCACCACCGGACAATAAACCAACCTTTTTCTGCTGGTCGGTCCCCTTGAAATTGAATGCACCAACATAAGCGCGGGTCGGCGTTTCATGCTTGCCTAACTTCATAAAGTCGGCGCCGCCCGAAATTTCTTCCCACACATTCTTGTTGGGGTCGAGATCATCGCGGCTTTGGTCGACAAAGCCCAAACGGACGGTTTCGCCGATTTCAACTTCACCAGAATCGGGCACTTCCTGACCGGTGATAAGGCGGAACAACGTCGATTTACCCGCACCGTTCGGACCAATGACGCCCACAATGCCGCCCTGCGGAATGGTGAAGGACAGGTTTTCAAAGAGCAATTTGTCACCATAAGCTTTGGTGACATTTTTGACCTCAATAACCTTGCTGCCCAAACGCTCAGGTATCTGAATGACGATCTGCGCCTTGCCCGGGGTGCGGTTTTCTTGCGCCTCGACCAGCTGGTCAAAGGATTTAATACGCGCTTTCGATTTGGTTTGCCGGGCCTTTGGACTTTGCCGGATCCACTCCAGCTCGTCCTTAATCGCCTTTTGACGGCCGGCGTCTTCACGCGATTCCTGCTCCAGACGCTTCGCCTTCTTTTCGAGATAGGTCGAATAATTGCCTTCATAGACAAAGTAACGACCGCGATCGAGCTCAAGGATCCAGCTGACGACATTATCCAAGAAATAGCGATCGTGGGTCACGAGAATGACGTTGCCCTTATAATCGACCAGATGCTTTTCCAGCCATGCAACCGACTCTGCGTCCAAGTGGTTGGTCGGTTCGTCGAGCAGCAATATGTCTGGCTTTTCCAGCAACAGCCGCGTCAGCGCGATACGGCGCTTTTCACCGCCCGACAGGCTGGTGACAGGGCTATCGCCGGGGGGGCAACGCAGCGCGTCCATGGCAAGCTCCAGCTGGCTATCGAGCGACCAGCCATCGACGGCATCAATCTTTTCCTGAAGCGTGCCCATTTCTTCCATGAGCGCGTCAAAGTCGGCATCCTCGGGCGGATCGCCCATGATGGTCGAAATTTCGTTAAAACGATCCACAAGGTCGGCAACCGCACGAACGCCGTCCATGACGTTTTCCTTGACCGTTTTGTTCGGGTCAAGCTCTGGCTCCTGCGCGAGATAGCCGACGCGTATATGTTCGCCGGGCCACGCTTCGCCCGTAAACTCTGTGTCCATTCCGGCCATGATTTTCATCAGCGTGGATTTACCCGTGCCGTTTGGCCCAACAATGCCGATCTTTGCATCCGGATAGAATTGCAGATTGATGTTGTTGAGGACGGGCTTGCTTGCGCCGGGGAAGGTTTTCGTCATTCCCTTCATTACGAAGCTATATTGGGCTGCCATGGGCTTTAATTCCTGTGTTGCATTACTTTTGATTTGGCCGCTTCCCTAGCTATCTGCGCGTTTCGCCGCAAGGTGGGATTGCAAATCGCGGCGATGCGATTAAGCCTGCCAAGCATGAAGAAAAACATACTCTTGCTCGCCGCAGCCTCCACGCTGTTCCTTTCGCCATCATTCGCACTGGGCGCGCCTGCGTCGCCGGACAGTGCGTCAGTCGCATCGATCCGCGACAAAGCGTTGCAGAATGATAGTTTCGCCTATGACATCGTCGAAGGGCTCACGACCGAAATCGGCCCGCGGCAGGGCGGCACCGAAGCCGAAGCGCGCGCGCGGACTTGGTCGGTCAGCAAACTAAAGGCACTCGGATTTGATAATGTCCGCGTCGAGGAATATCAGATGCCCACATGGGTGCGCGGCGAAGAAACCGCAGCCATCGTCGCGCCGTTTACGCAGAAACTCGCCATTGCCGCATTGGGCAATAGCGGCAGCACCGGTGAAGCCGGGCTCGAAGCTGAAATCGTATATTTTCCGACGATTGATGAACTGCGCGCAGCGCCCGATGGCAGCTTGAGAGGCAAGATTGCTTTTGTCAGTCACAATATGAAAGCCACGCAGGATGGCAGCAGCTACGGTGCATTTGGCCCTGCCCGCTTTGTCGGCCCGAACATCGCCGCGAAAAAGGGTGCTGCGGCCATCGTCATCCGTTCAATCGGAACCGATTATCATCGCAACCCGCACACGGGGAACACCAACTTTGACCCCGGCGTCACGCCCATTCCGGCTGGTGCATTATCGATACCCGACGCGGAAAATCTGGAGCGTATGATTGCGCGCGGTAAGCCGGTGCGGTTGAAGTTAAAGCTGACCCCAAAAAATGTCGGGATGCAGACGTCTGGCAACGTTTTGGCCGAAGTTAAGGGTTCCAACCCCGATCTTCCCATGATTGTCATCGCCTGCCATCTCGACAGCTGGGACCTTGGGACCGGCGCCATTGATGACGCCGCAGGTTGCGGCATCATCGGGGCAGCGGCCAAGCATCTGAAATCCATGGGCCAACCCAAGCGCACCGTGCGCCTGTTGTGGGCTGGCGCTGAAGAAGTCGGCATTTGGGGCGGCCGGGATTATGGCGAAAAGCATGCCACTGAACCACATGCCCTCGCCATGGAATCGGATTTCGGCGCTGGCAAAGTCTGGGCCGTGGATTTCCGCTTGCCCGAAAGCGCGGCGGCGCTTCGCGGCCAGATCGTTTCTGCATTGGCCCCGCTGGGCGTTGTTCCGCGCAAGGAATTGGCCGGCGGCGGCGCGGATGTTGGCGCGATAATCGCCGCGCAGAAATTGGGTATCATTGACCTGCAGCAAGATGGCACGAAATATTTTGACCTGCACCACACGCCAGACGACACGCTCGACAAGATCGACAAAGCCGAATTGCGTCAAAACGTCGCGGCATGGGTTGCAACCTTGGCGCTCGTTGCAAATTATGACGGCGAACTAAAGCCAGAGGCAGCGCGTTGAAACACGCCTTTGTCTTGGCGCTCATGCTTATGGTTGGGGGCTGTGGTGATACGGCCCCAACCGAAGCGGGCAAGACCGATGACGCGGACACACCAGAGGCCGTGCAGAAAAAGGAGCTGGCCGCACAAAAGCTGAGCATTGAACAAGCCGCGGAAGAAGCCACGAAGCTGATTGAGGCGGATGCAAAGGCTGAAATTGATGCGGCCAATGCAAGCGGCGGCGTGGCGCAGTAAGCTCCCGACGGACCGGTCACCGACGACCGTCAAATATCCGCCAAAATGACTCTGCGGCCATATGATGAGCGGTCACCGCACATGCCGTACGCGGTTACGCCACTGCTATCCGTGATCAAATTGGAATTCCGAAGAAATGGTCGGGGAGACAGGATTCGAACCTGCGACCCTCTGGTCCCAAACCAGATGCGCTACCAGGCTGCGCTACTCCCCGACATGGGATCACTGGTATAACAATGTCCGCGCGGCTGGCTGCCTGCCAGACTTCACAAAAGTGAAACTGGTGGGCCCGGAGGGACTCGAACCCCCGACCTAGCCGTTATGAGCGGCCAGCTCTAACCAACTGAGCTACAGGCCCTGACCGGCTCGCCAACTGCCTGCGGGCCGATAGCCGAACTTTGGGCGCGCTTGCAAGCCTTTATCTCATCAAAAAGATATAAATCGGCTCGCCTTGACGATTTCCGCCATCGTTGGTGGTCGAACGCCGCTATTCCGCAAGCGACCAAATATGCCCCACTGCCCCGCCATGTCATTATCGTTCTTCGTCCATTAATCCGGTTCGCCCTTCATTGACGGCTGGAAGCGACACAATCAGCGCTTGATTGTAAAAACGTAAATCCCCGCCAACATTTCGGGCAAGGCTGCGCACGAGGCGTAACGAAAAGCCGAGCCCAAGCAATGGCGCGTCATGAGATTCATCGAGCGGACCGGAACCGAAAAGCTCGCTCTCGTCCATGTCGGCAAGCTTTTTCGGCAAGCTAAGCACGAAACGGTTAACCGCGTTTGACCCAGGCTCCGTCCGGAAACGACCATCAAGGATTTCGCCAGCCTCGCAGCCGATAATCACTGCGGACAACAGCCGTTAAAAAAGACGTTCTGCCACATCGCTTTCCAACGCAAAGGGGCGCACCGGATGGGCATGGACCAAGTTCAGGGTAACGTGCAATGCGTCGCTCAGTTCGCGGAGGCGATCTGCCAACCGAAGCGAAAGCCACGCGCAATCGGTTGAGCCAACCTCCGTAACATAGGTTCCGGTCTCAATTTTTGCAGCGGTTGAAAGATCATCAAAGCCCGACAGCAGGCGCTGGGCATCGTGCAGGATGTTACCGGCTATTGTGCGATATTCCTCGGTCACGGGTCCAAAGAGTTGCTGTTCAATGATTTCGGAAAAGCCAATAATCGCGCTCAACGGCGTACGCAGTTCGTGGATCAATTGCTGGATATTTTCCGCGTAATGCGTGTCACCTTCCGGAATGTGCGCGACTTCCGCGAGATTGGGGCGACGCAATATCCCGCGATAGCCTTTGAAGCGGCCGCTTGCAGGTTCAAAAAACGGTGCCGCGTTGATCCGCCAGTCCCCCGCAATCGCGGGCGCGCCGCACAGGCGCATGCGCGCATTTTCAAGCGGCATTTTTTGCCGAAAGGCAGCGGCGCCAGAGGCATCTGGTCCAGGCCCTGCGTCAAATGCGGGCTCCGTGATATTCACGCCAACAACCGCCCCCGCAGGCGCGCCTTCAATCCAGCTGATGGTGCCATATTCGTCGGTTTCGAAGCGTATTTCGTCAATGGGTTCGGCAAACGAAACAACCCGTTCGATAGACGCCTCGGCCGGTATTTCAGCCGGGTCGTGACGTTCCCGCTCAACCCGCAATTTTTCGATGCGGTCAACAATGTCGCGCATTTGCAAAACGTGCGGTGCACGCACGACCGTCTGCGCCTCGGCTGTGCCAAGGGCCAGCGCGAAGTCTGCAGAAGAGCTTGATCGAAGCGCATGCAGGGTCATGGGGCCAATGTCCCCGCGGTTGCGCGAGAACCCGCGCGCACGAGTGGACATATGGGGGACGATGTCCGCCCATTCGGTATCACTCAGCCGCGCGCCACTGACCGCCGCTGCGGCAACCGCCGGAACATCACCCGACAGCAGCAATACCAAAGGCGCAGAACGCAGTCGCCCAGACAAGGCACGTACACATTGTTCGCGCACCGTTGCGGGAACAATGTCCATAAACTGCCGCGCTTTGTGTAAGCCGGAGGCGACCGCAGCCGGGTCAAAGTCCCAAGGGTTTTGCGCTAATATATCAACCAGTTGCTGCCATTTGGTAGGCAAGCCAATGCCGTCATCGTCCGCCTGACGCAAAGTGGCTTCAAGGCGGTCGTCAAAGCGCAAATTCGCACATCCTAATGCTATATTATCCGTGGTGTGGCCGCGGGATAAACCGATATCAGGACGTGCGAAAGCGACAAAATTGGTGCGTCACACTTTGGGACAATTGCAATATAATATAATTATATTATAAAGCGGGGGCATTATCGAAATGGAAATAACAAGATCATGGCTAATATGAACCTAGATGCGATAGATATGAAGCTTTTGGCGGAATTGCAGGCTGATGGTCGCATTACCAATGTGGAACTTGCATCCAAGGTTGGGTTGACTGCCCCGCCATGCTTGCGGCGTATGCGCGCGTTGGAACAGTCTGGGACGATTAAGTCCTACCACGCAGATGTCGACGCAAGTGCCTTGGGATATACAATCACCGTGTTTGCGATGGTCAGCTTGAAAAGTCAGGCTGAAGAAGATCTGAAGGCATTTGAACAACATGTTCGGGCGCTCCCCGATGTGCGCGAGTGTCATATGCTGAATGGCGAAATTGACTTCATCCTCAAAATCGTTGCGCGCGATCTGCAGTCATTTCAGGAATTTCTGACATCGCAGTTAACGTCCGCGCCCAATGTCAGCAGCGTAAAAACGTCGCTGACCATTCGTACCGCAAAAGACGAACCGGGCGTACCCATACCGATGGCATAAAAAAAGGGCCCGATTGCTCAGGCCCTTTTCAATCAATTATCGCAAAGCTTAGGTCGCTGGTGTTGCCGCGGGCGCAGCCGCTGGTGCAGGCTTTTCCAGATGGTTGATATAGATCACCCAATATTCGGCAATTGCCTTGCGGTTTGCACCATTGATCTGCGCAAAGTCGGCCTTCGCGCCAGCATAATCGCCGAGCATGGCTTTCGACATGGCAAGGCGGAAGCGGGTGCGGTCGGTCTGGTTTCCGCCATCCTTATCCAGCACGGGACCTTTGCTTAACGCGGTCTCGTACAGATCCTTGGCTGTTTTATAATCCTTATGTGAGAAGAATGAGTCGCCTGTCAGGGTCGCCAGCATCGCTCTGGGGCTCGCTTTCGCCGGTGCGATCGTTCCCGCCAATGTGCGTGTATCTTCCGCCAAGCGGCCCTTAGCTTCGTTGTAACGCTCACTGAAGGTCACGTTGTTCCGTGAGATGATGCCCTTTGCAAAGCCTTCGTCCAATACAGACACAGCCTCTGCAGGATAACGCACGCCGATATAGCTTAAGCTATCGAGATATTCGGCATATTCTTGTTGAAAGCGCAATCCATTCGTCGCGCGCATCAAGCGCATGAGGTCAAGCGACTCTTCAGGGTTGGTGTTGAGTGAACGGTTGAAGAACGCAAGGGCATCATGCCAGAAATCGGGGTTGTTTTCGGCGATCACCAAATCTTTGTAGAAATTGGCAGCACCGGCATAATCTTTCGCTTTCGCAGACAGGTTGGCGGCACGAACGACATAGGCTTTGTTAACCGCTCCGGCTGCCTTGCTCGCGGCGATGGCCTTGCTGATCCAAACGATAGCGTCAGCATCTTTATTCTGCTGCGACATGGCGTTGGAAATCAAAAACTCGATATTGTTGGCGCGATAGCCGAGGTTGTACGCGTCCATCATATTCTTTTCAGCGTCGGCAAATCTTTTGCCATCATAGGCAATCGCGCCCTTGCGGAACGTATATGCCTGCTTCATTTCAACAGGGGTCGTTGCGGATGCGAGCAACAGATCGATACCCTGATCCTGCAATGCCGTATCTTTCGACACCACGCCGATGTTCACTGCCAATATGCCCGCTTCATAACGGTCGTCATCATTGGCAATGGCGGCAAGAATCTTCGGAAATTCAACCTTCGCTGCAGCAGCATCCTTCGTTTTGTTCAAAAGATTGGCAACGGGCACATAGGCCGCAATGAACGGCTTGGAATAATTTCTCTTGGGAGCCGCAGGTGTGGCTTCCTTCCCCTTTTTTTCCTTTTTGGGCTTTTCATCGGACTGCGAAAAAGCAGGCGCAGCGGTTATAGCGGCGAATGAAAGTGCAAGGGCAAATTTTGAAACCAGCTTCATTTAACTCTCCGGGACTATTGGTGTATTGCCATGGGCTTTGGTTAACGTCGTGTATAGGACCTTGCCATCTTCAGTGCAATTGACATAGCGCAGTCGCATGAATCCCCGTTGAACGAACCAGAGGAAAATTCAAGTGCCAGAACGCACCGCAGTGATAATTGGCGTACGTGGTGGCATTGGTGCCGCGCTCGCCGATGCTTTGGATGCGGGCGATCAATATGACCGCGTCATCCGACTGCATCGGACAAGCGCGCCGGCCGTCGACATATTGGATGAGGCAAGCATAGCCGCCGCAGCAGGCGATTTGGCGGGCACAGCGCCGCAATTGGTCATCGTGGCCACAGGGTTATTGCATACAGCCGCCAAAGGGCCGGAAAAGAGCCTGCGCGAGCTTGATCCTGAATGGATGATGGAGAATTACCGCATCAATGCGGTTGGCCCCGCTTTGGTGGCGAAACATTTTCTGCCGATCATGGCAAAGCAAGGCCCGATCTGCTTTGCGGCGCTTTCCGCCCGCGTGGGCAGCATCTCGGACAATCGCCTTGGCGGATGGCATAGCTATCGCGCATCGAAAGCCGCGCTCAATATGTTCATCCGCAACATTGCGATCGAATGGCAGCGCAAAAATGCGCAATCTATTGTGGTTGCCCTGCATCCCGGCACCGTCGAGACGCAGCTGAGCGCACCATTTAAGGGCAATCCAGCGCATGAACGCCTCCTCCCTGCCCGCGCTGCTGCGGATATGCTTGGTGTGCTTTCAGGCCTGAACCCTGAGCAAAGCGGCCAGATTTTCGCGTATGATGGCAGCGTCGTCGTCCCCTAATCGCAACCTCTTCGTGAATCTGTGGATAAGCTGTAGAAAACACCCCTATTTGGGCAGTCGCTTGTGGTCATATGACCGACTTGGGTCTATGGCTTAGAGCACCAAAAAATATAAGGATTTTCGCGCTGTGAGCGACGACATAGTTACAATGGACCCATCGGACATTTCGCCAGTCGACATCGTCGATGAAATGAAGTCGAGCTACCTCGATTATGCGATGTCGGTCATTGTATCCCGGGCCCTGCCTGATGTACGTGACGGCCTTAAGCCCGTTCACCGCCGCATTTTGTTCGCAAGCCAGGAAGGCGGCTTTGTCGCGGGCCGGCCCTATCGCAAATCGGCAAAGATTGTCGGCGACGTCATGGGCAACTATCACCCGCATGGCGACAGCGCGATTTACGACGCCCTTGCCCGTATGACGCAAGATTGGTCGATGCGCGTGCCATTGATCGATGGTCAGGGTAACTTCGGTTCGATGGACCCTGATCCGCCAGCATCGATGCGGTACACCGAAGCACGGTTGAACAAGGTCGCCAATGCGCTGTTGGATGATCTCGACAAAGACACCGTTGATTTCCAACCCAACTATGACGGCAGCCGCGAAGAACCGCAGGTTTTGCCCGCACGTTTCCCCAACCTGTTGGTAAACGGCGCTGGCGGTATCGCCGTCGGTATGGCCACCAACATCCCGCCACATAATCTCGGCGAAGTTATCAAGGCCTGCTTGGCCTATATCGATAATCCGGCCATTTCCATTGATGAGCTGATCGAGATCGTCCCTGCCCCTGATTTCCCCACTGGACCGTTGATCCTTGGCACCGGCGGCGCACGTTCGGCCTACCGCGAAGGCAAGGGCTCCATCATGCAGCGCGCCCGCCACGAGATTGAGGAAGGAAAAGGCGACCGTCGCTCTATCGTCCTGACCAGCATTCCGTTTCAGGTCGGCAAATCCGCTTTGGTCGAAAAAATCGCCGAAGCCGCGAAGGACAAGCGCATTGAGGGCGTTTCCGACATTCGCGATGAATCCAGCCGCAAGGGCGTGCGCATCGTCATCGATCTGAAGCGCGATGCGACGACAGATGTGGTGCTCAACCAATTGTGGCGCCATACCCAGGCGCAATCGAGCTTCCCCGCCAATATGCTCGCCATTCGCGGCGGACGGCCAGAAGTCCTCAACCTGCGCGACATCATTGAGGCATTCATCCGCTTCCGTGAAGAGGTTATCACCCGCAGAACCAAGTTCGAACTGAACAAAGCGCGCGAACGGGCGCATTTGTTGCTTGGGCTTGTCGTTGCCGTCACCAATTTGGACGAAGTCGTCCGCATCATACGCGGATCAGCCAGCCCGGCCGAGGCGCGCGCTGCGCTGATCGCGCGCAAATGGCCAATTGCGGAAATCGCGTCGTACATCAAATTGGTGGAAGCCGTTGAAACCGAAGTTTCGGGCGACAGCTACCAATTGTCGGAGCTTCAGGTGCGCGCCATTCTCGAACTGCGCCTGCACCGTCTGACGGCACTTGGCCGCGATGAAATTGGCAAAGAACTTCAGGGGCTTGCAGAGAGTATCGCAGAATTTCTCGCAGTTTTGGGCGACCGCGTAAAGCTGTATGCGGTTCTGCGTGAAGAACTGGTCGCCATTGACGCTGAATTTTCGACGCCACGCTTGTGCGAAATCACCGCAAGTTGGGACGGGCTTGATGACGAAGACCTCATGGAGCGCGAGGAAATGGTCGTCACCGTCACCCATGGCGGCTATATCAAACGGACAGCATTGGCCGCTTTCCGCGCCCAGAACCGTGGCGGCAAGGGCCGCGCGGGTATGGCGACGAAGGACGAAGATGCCGTCACCGAGTTGTTCGTCACCAGCACGCACACACCCGTATTGTTCTTCTCAAACATTGGTAAGGTTTACCGCCTAAAGGTTTGGAAGCTGCCCGAAGGCGGCCCATCGACCCGCGGTCGGCCCATGGTCAACCTGCTGCCATTGGGCGAAGGTGAAGTCATTTCCAACGTTTTGACGCTGCCTGAGGACGAAGCTGAATGGGGCGGCCTCAGCGTCGTCTTTGCCACGGCCAAGGGCTATGCCCGCCGCAACAGCATGGACGCATTTGCCAATGTCCCCAGCAACGGCAAAATCGCCATGAAGTTCGAAGGCGAAGATGCCGACGACAAGCTGATCGGCGTGGAATTGTTAAGCGCCGAAGACGACGTCTTGCTAGCAAGCCGCAATGGCAAGGCGATCCGCTTTGCCGCCGACGATATTCGCGAATTCCAAAGCCGTGCGTCGACCGGTGTTCGCGCCATGAAGCTTGCAAAGGGCGACGAGGTTATTTCGCTATCCATCCTTCAGCGCGTGGGCACCACGCCCGAAGAGCGCGAAGATTATCTGCGCTTCGCCCCATGGAAGCCCGAGAAGGAAGGCGAACCCACAATGTCGGCAGAACGCATCGCGGAGATGGCGGAGCGTGAACAGTTCATCCTGACCGTATGCGCCAATGGCTATGGCAAATTGTCATCGGCTTATGGATATCGCCGCACGGGCCGTGGTGGTCAGGGTATCACCAATATCGACAATATCGAGCGCAACGGCCCCGTTGTCGCCAGCTTCCCCGCAACAAAGGGTGATCAGTTGATGCTCGTCACCGACCAGGCAAAGCTGATCCGTATGCCACTGGACAGCCTTCGCGTCCTTGGCCGTGGCACCGCTGGCGTGCGCTTGTTCAACGTTGGCGACAATGAACATGTTGTTGGTGCAGCGAAGATTGACGAGAGTGATGATGAGGCAGACGGCGCAATCGACGACACGAACGAGGTTGCATCCGCAGTAGTCGAAGTAGCCGAAGGAAACGAACCCGTATGAGCACAGCGCATGTGATTGCCGCAGTCCTTGCAGCCACCACGCAAAGCGCACCTGCTGCCCCCGCCGCTGCGCCAAATGATTATGCGCTCGAACAGAATTGGTTATGCCGCCCAGGCCGTCGCGACGCGTGCAGCACGCCTAGCCTTGACGTAACCGAGGTTGCGCCAAATGGAACGCGCACGGTCCGCACGGTAACGCGGGCCAAAGCACCTGAAGCCGATTGCTTTTATGTATACCCGACCTTGTCATATGATCCGGGCGGAAATAGCGACATGATCGCCAATGACGAAGAGCGCCGTGTCGTTGAAGCACAGTTCGCCCGTTTTGGCACTGTGTGCCAAACCTTCGCGCCGATCTATCGCCAATCGACCTTAAGCTGGTTGCGTTCCAACATGATCGGCAACCCCATCCCTATGGACCCCGAGCTGCGCTATAATGACGTGCGCGATGCGTGGCGGCGTTACATGGCAGCCGATAACAAGGGGCGGCCATTTGTTCTTGTTGGACATTCGCAAGGATCGGGATTGCTCAAGCGCCTGATTGCTGAGGAAATCGAAGGAAAACCAGCTGCGACGCAGATGTTGTCGGCTATGCTTGCGGGCACCAATGTTGCTGTGCCCAAGGGTAAGGACCAGGGCGCCGATTTGAAACAGACGCCTGTGTGCCGGAAAGCAGGGCAGACCAATTGCGTCATTGCCTGGACAAGTTTTCGTGAAACCTCGCCGCCACCTGTGAACGGCCGTTATGGCCGTGTGCCAGACCCCGCGCAGGAAACCATTTGCGCCAACCCCGCTGCGCTTGGCGGGGGCATGGCAACAGTGAACGCACGTTTTCCCTCTGGTGCAGGGATCGGTGACTTGGTGACAGATAGCACGCGCTGGACCAAAGACAATGCCCCCGTTATCACGCCAACCGTCGCTGTCCCCGGACTATACGCAGCGCAGTGTGTGACGGTGAACGGCGCGAATGTCTTGTCAGTCCGCATAAACGCAGACCCTGCCGACCCCCGTATTGACGATGTCGGCGGTGATGTCCGCTTTGGCGCATTTGTCGCGCAGGACTGGGGACTCCACCTGATCGACGTATCGCTGGTTATGCAGGATATGGTGGATCTGGTGCCCGTGCAGTTGGCGGCATGGAAAGCGCACGGTCGTTAAGAAGCGTTTCGTAACAACGGCTGCAATGTAGGATTTGATTTGAGATCCTTCACGCAATCAACCGACTTGGCCACGCTTTCTCAATGTCGATATTTTGTGAATATGCCAAAGCGCAATGTCATCGTTAAAGCGACAAACGAGACAGTCAAAACATCGTCGCTGGGCGCTTTTGTCGCTTTAGAACGCCGCGCGAACGGGCGTCAGCTTAATCGCGCTCTTCGCCTGCGGCATAATGCCCGCGTTTGACCAAGGTCTGCGCCACGCCGACGGCAATCATCAACACGCCGAAATAATAAAGATACCAGATCGCGATGCCCGAAACCTTCGAATTTGCGAGCGGGCCAAGTTCGGCGAATATCAGCAAGTCCGAAATGACGAACAACACCGCGCCAAACCCGACACGGTAACGGGGAAAATTGCTGCTCCACGCCATCGCCGCCATCGCGGCCAAAATGACGCTATAGGCCGCAACCTGAACCGCTTCGTCGGTGGTCGGCGGAAGGCCATAGGCAATCACCGGCGTCAGCAGGAAAATCGCGATTGCGAGGAGTTTCTGACTAAACGTCGGCGCCACCCGCCTGTGCCCAGATGACCGGCGGCAAAGGCCAGCGCCCCTGCAACCATGCTGAATTCAATCAAACCGTCGCCCAGCGCATAAAAGGACAATATGACCGCCAAGGGCACAAATTCCCCCACATGATGTCGGTGCAGCGCAAAGGGCACAAGCAAGCCGACGGCCGCCATTTTCCAGACGAGGGCGATCAGTCCGCCCTCAAGCGGCAGAAACAGCCAAGTCGCAGGAAAGCTGATACCTGCAACAAGGCTGGCAAGCAGCCACGGTCGTTTATGTGCGAGATCCTGCCCCAAATTTTTTCCCCAACTTATGTGCGTCGTCATGCTGAACTTGGTTCACCTTCGGTGACTGACGTTCCAGCATCCATCGTGCCACGCAAACCGGAGGGCAGAGAGGATAAATGGACCCTGAAACATGTTCAGGGTGACGATAATTCGACTTTCAAATGCTTGGCTAAGCAAGAGACCCCGTCAGCACAAGCGGAATGTAATTGATCATGCTATCCGCGGTCAGCCCCGGCCCCGCACGCACGCCAATGTCGCCATGCAGCCACGCAGCCACGCAGCCATACAAGCGGCGTCAAAGGCGGGTACGCCCTGCGCCATCAATCCGCAGATCAGGCCGGTCAGCACATCCCCCGACCCCGCGGTTGCCAGC
>JAJTEF010000037.1:33213-50849 GCA_021300355.1 Sphingomonadaceae bacterium
TGCTGCCGCCGCGCGATCTGCGATATCGATATCGGGAAACAGCCGCGCAAATTCTCCGGCATGTGGGGTCATGACGTCATTTGCGCCGAGATGTTTGAAAAGCCGCGCAGAATCGCCTGCGAACGCGGTGATGGCATCGGCATCCAGCACCACCGGGATATCGCGCTTCAGTAGGGCACAGACAATATCCGCGATGCCCGCCCCTGCCCCCGGCCCAATGGCGAGCGCTGTCACGCGGTGGTCCATACACGCCAAATCATCATCCGCCTCACGCAGCATGATCGCGGTCACATGCGCGTCCTGTTCCGTCAGCGCGGCCTTGTCGCCTAATATGGTCACCAGCCCTGCGCCGACCGCCAAAGCCGCCTGCGTCGACAGCAGCGATGCGCCAGTTCGAAGCGGCGGCCCGCTCCACACCATCGCATGGCCCCGGCTATATTTATGCGCGTCGGACGGCGGCGGCACCAGCGTTGGCCGGGTGATCGTGCGGTCTTCAGTGAGGTTAAGCTTAAATCCCATAGTCCATCTTGCCGCTTTTATCTGTGCAGCGTCAAAGATTTTTGATAGCCGCCGCACATGACCAAATCATATGACGTTCAAATTATCGGTGGCGGCTTGGCAGGGTGCGAGGCAGCTTGGCAATTGGCGCAGCGCGGAATGCGGGTGAAGCTTTCGGAAATGCGCGGTTCAGGTGACATGACGCCAGCGCACCAGACCGATGGCCTTGCCGAACTGGTATGCTCAAACAGCTTTCGTTCCGATGATGCAGAAAACAACGCCGTGGGCCTGCTGCATCAGGAAATGCGCGATTTGGGATCGCTGATCATGCAGGCGGCTGAAGTCGCGAAGGTTCCGGCCGGATCGGCGCTCGCGGTTGACCGTGATGTTTTCTCAGAAACCGTTACCAAACATCTGGAAAGCAACCCGAATATCGACATCGTGCGTGAACGCGTGGATACCATTCCGGCGGACTGCCCGGTCATCATCGCCACGGGTCCGCTGACCGCGACCAACCTTGCCGAAAGCATCATGGCGAAAACGGGTGAAGACCGCCTCGCCTTTTTCGACGCAATTGCGCCGATTGTGTACCATGACAGCATCGACATGGACGTCGCATGGTACGCCTCGCGCTGGGACAAGGGCGAAGGTAAGGATTATATCAACTGCCCGATGGACGAAGCGCAATATCGCGCCTTTCATCAGGGATTGCTGGATTCCGAAAAGTCGGAATTCAAGGAATGGGAAACCAATACGCCCTATTTCGAAGGATGCATGCCGATTGAGGTCATGGCGTCACGCGGGCTGGATACGCTGCGCTTTGGCCCGATGAAGCCCGTCGGGCTTGATAATCCGCGCACCGGGCGTTGGGCCCATGCCGTGGTGCAGCTGCGTCAGGATAATAAGCAAGGCACTTTGTGGAACATGGTCGGGTTTCAAACCAAGATGAAACATGGCGCGCAAGTCGAACTGCTGCGCACCATCCCCGGGCTGGAAAAGGCCGAATTTGCGCGGCTTGGCGGCTTGCACCGCAATACCTTCATTCGCTCGCCGATCCTCTTGGACCGTCAGCTGCGGCTAAAATCATCGCCGCATATCCGCTTTGCAGGACAGATCACGGGCTGCGAAGGCTATGTCGAAAGCAGCGCGGTTGGGCTGATGGCGGGGATTATGACCGCAGCGGAGATTTCAGGGCGGACCGTCACCCCGCCGCCACCCACCACCGCGCTTGGTGCGCTTTTGGGGCACATCACGGGGGATGCGCTGGCCGATGACTATCAACCCATGAACATCAATTTCGGGCTCTTCGCACCGCTGGACGAAAAAGTGCACAAAAAATCGCGCAAGGCCGCGATGACGGGCCGTGCGCGGACGGACTTAAACAGTTGGATCAGCGCTCAGCAGGTTGCGGCTTAACAGCGGAATCCCGGCTTTTCGGCCTGTTTCGGCCGGGTATGCGCAAATTCCTTGCGGGTGAGCAACTGGTCCTTGTTCCTGTCCGCGCCCGCAAAGCGCTCTCCGGTGGCCGCAGCCCATTCTTCGAAAGTGAGCAAATTGTTGCCATCGCGGTCCAATGCCTTGAACGCCTTCGTTCGGCTGCCCATCATTTCAATGCGGGAAATAAGATCGTCCCGGTTGCGATCATAGCGGTTGAAACGCATTTCCTCGCGACTTGCCTTTGGCGCTTCGGGCGGCGCTGGGCCGAACGCAGGCGCATTTGCTCCCGCTTGGGGCAAGGCATCAGAAATCGCCTCAGGCGGCGGCGCGGCGGGGATCAGGTTCGGCTGGTTCGACTGTGTCTGCCAGAACCAAAGCCCTGACACGACGAGCAACAATGCCGCTACACCGCCAACCAATATCCGCTGCATGACCTTCCCCCATGATGACATCACGGCGATAGGGCCACAAAGCTACCACCCCGTCAAGGCATGCCCGATAAGCCGAAAACCCGTCACCTTTCGAACCGACATGGCCAAAATGGACAAGGGGCGAAGTTTTCGGCCTTTAGGGAGCGCCGGAAGTGGTTGATTATCGAACGCAACGAATTTTGAAGGGAATTCCACACGCAACGCATCAAGAGCCCATTGATGTGACAAAGAACTGATATCACACCCCTCGCCTGCCCAAGCGGCGTAAGATCCAAAGATCGTGCGACCACGCAAAGCGGCATGTGCTTCAACATCCTGAGCGGCCCACTCATCCTCGCCCAGCAACAATTCCCATGCCGAGACCAAGTCCTGCAACGCTAACGATGAAATGACATCTCCATACGCGCCGAGCGCTTGCAGCAAAGGTTCGCCCTTTGGTCGCAGCGCGGGTTCCGTAGCAAAAGCATCACGCCACCATGCCAATTTGATTTGCGCGATCATCGGCTCCCGCGCTTTCCGCACGATGTCGGCAAAGCGCATATCCAATTGCAGCAACAGGGTGAAAGCAGGCCGAAATGCAACGGGCGTGTAGGCGACCGCGAGGTTGGCCGGAGGTGGCAGTTGTGGCGGGATGCCGTTCATGTCGTCATTCGCTTCACGTCAATAAATTTTCTATGGTTAACGGTTAGGTAACCCTGCTCCTTCAAAGAACACTTACTACGACGCGCGTAGAGGGTGTCGAGAATCCACTGTGGAAACCAGGGGACGCCAACTGTGAAGAATGTCGAGGCCAACAAGGTGTCTGGCGTGATGTCGCGCCTGCTAAAAAATGAAGAAGGCAATGTCCTTGTTCTTTTCGCTGTGGCGGTGATTCCGTTCTTCGGTCTTGTGGGCGGCGGTGTCGACATGAGCCGCATCTATCTAACTCAAACGCGGTTGCAAGGTGCTTGTGATGCCGGTGCGCTCATAGGCCGTAAAACGATGGGAATTGGCACATGGGCAGCCAGCAACCCCTCCCCCTGGAGGTGTATTAATGTTCGTTGAGCTGCAATATTATTTCAAACCAATGATCGTAAACGGCTTTTCGAACCTGACCGATAGGACGATCAGCCAAGTTGCACCATGGTCGTGCGCGAGAACCGCGACACTGTTGGCCCCACTGGAAGCGACGGGATATACAATAATGAGAAGGTCACCGTCTCCACCTGTTAAAGCGGGGACGGCGGATACCCTCTAAAGCCCTAACGTTTTGCGAACACCAGCGGCGATCTTGTCCGCATTGATGAGCGTCGCCTTCTCAAGATTTGCTGCATAAGGCATCGGAACGTCTTCGTTCGTGATACGCAAGACGGGAGCGTCGAGATCATCGAAGCCCTGCTCCATACACACTGCAAGGATTTCGCTGCCAACCGAACACACCGGCCAGCCTTCTTCGGCCACGACAAGCCGATTGGTTTTTGCAAGGCTCGCCAGCACGGTTTGCGTGTCCAGCGGACGAATGGTGCGCAGGTCGATGACCTCGGCACTGATGCCTTCGGCGGCTAACGTGTCAGCTGCATCCAATGACAGCCCCACGCCAATCGAATAGCTCACGATAGTAACGTCCGTGCCTTCACGCACGACCCGCGCCTTGCCAATCGGCAGCACATGGTCATCCCCTGCGGGAACTTCAAAGGTGCGGCCATAGAGCAGTTCGTTTTCGAGGAACACAACGGGGTCCTCGCAACGGATCGCGGCCTTCAACAAGCCTTTGGCGTCTGCTGCATCATAGGGCGCAATCACAATCAGACCGGGTACGCTGGCATACCATGGCGCGTAATTTTGACTGTGCTGCGCACCAACGCGTGCTGCGGCACCGTTTGGACCACGGAACACAATCGGACAGCGCATCTGGCCGCCCGACATGTAGTTGGTCTTTGCGGCGGAGTTGATGATGTGATCAATCGCCTGCATCGCAAAGTTAAACGTCATGAATTCAATGACGGGGCGAAGCCCGCCCATTGCGGCGCCCGTTCCGATGCCTGCAAAGCCATATTCGGTAATCGGCGTATCGATAACGCGGCGCGCACCGAATTCGTCAAGCAATCCCTGCGTGACTTTGTAAGCGCCTTGATATTCGGCAACTTCCTCACCCATGACAAACACCCGGTCATCACGGCGCATTTCTTCGGCCATCGCGTCGCGCAAAGCTTCACGCAACGTAACCGACTGCATCGCAGCGCCATCGGCTGTGACGGGCGTCGCCTTAGGGGCGGCCGGAGCGACGGCAACGACGACCTCAGGAGCAGGCGTTGGTTCGACGGAGGGCGCAGGGGTGGTTTTTGCGGGAGCGGGAGCGGGAGCCGCAGCCTCGTCATCGCTTGAGATCAGCGCAATCACGGTGCCCACCTTCACACCATCGGTGCCCTCGGGCACGGAAATGGAGGTAATCACGCCCTCATCAACGGCTTCAAACTCCATCGTCGCTTTGTCGGTTTCGATCTCGGCAAGGATATCGCCAGACTTGACGCTATCGCCTTCCTTGACCAACCATCTGGCAAGTGTGCCTTCTTCCATTGTTGGCGAAAGCGCGGGCATTTTCAGTTCGATTGCCATCAATATTGCTCCACCAACACGTCAGTATATAGTTCGGACAAATCCGGTTCAGGTGATGCCTCCGCAAAATCAGCAGATTCATTCACGATTTTCCGGATTTCCTTCTCAATGGCCTTCAACTCGTCATCGTCCACGCCAAGGTCGGCCAGATACGCCTTGCATCCCTCAATAGGGTCGCTGTTGTCTCGTACCGACTGCACTTCATCACGGCTTCTGTACTTCGCCGGATCGGACATGGAGTGGCCGCGATAACGGTATGTCTTCATTTCAAGCAACACGGGACCCTTACCGCTGCGCACCCAATCCAATGCAACCTCGGCAGCACCCCGCACGGCGAGAACATCCATACCGTCAACCTGAATGCCGGGAATGCGGAAGCTTTCGCCGCGGCGGTACAATTGGTCCTCGGACGACGCACGGTTTACGCTGGTGCCCATCGCATATTGGTTATTCTCGATGACGAATATGATCGGAAGCTTCCACAATTCCGCCATGTTAAAGCTCTCGTAGACCTGCCCTTGGTTGGACGCGCCGTCGCCGAAATATGCGAGGCACACCCCGCCATCGTTCGAATATTTGTGACCGAAAGCAAGGCCCGCTCCCAGCGAGACTTGCGCCCCGACGATGCCATGGCCGCCGTAAAATTTATGCTCAGTCGAAAACATATGCATCGACCCGCCTTTGCCTTGCGAAATGCCCGCCGCACGGCCAGTCAATTCCGCCATAATCAGATTTGGATCAATGCCATATGCCAACATATGTCCATGGTCACGATAGCCTGTGATGACGCTGTCTTTGCCCGGCGTCAGCGCGGATTGGAGCCCAATGGCGACGGCTTCTTGGCCGATGTACAAGTGGCAAAAACCACCAATTAGACCCAGACCATATAACTGCCCCGCTTTTTCTTCAAAACGGCGGATCAGCAGCATGTCGCTATAGAATTTTAAAAGCTCTTCTTTGGTCGCCTTATATGGCTTTGGTTCGCTCGGACGCTCGCGGTTGGCGCGCGCGGCGTCTTCGCTCACGCTGGCCTTCTTCGACACAGATTTTTTCGCTGGGGTGGTTGCCAAAACAAGTTCCTTTGGTGGAATTTTTATATGCGCATGAATTGTCGCCTAGTCAAAATCGACCGACGTGAAAAGCGCTTTTCCGCAACGGAATGCACTGCATAGCTATTCATTCTATGACGAATGTATCACTTTAAAGGAACGACAACCTCGTCAGGCGCAACAACGTTCAATTCCTTGCGCATTAATTCGCCAGCCAAATCAGGGTCGACATTATCGCGGTCCAGAAGCAACTGCCGATTCCGCAGAGCATCCCGTTCCTTTTGCAGCTTTGCCAGTTCAATTTTGCGCTCACTCAGCGCCGCCCGATAGTCCGTCCATGCAATGATGCCGGTTGGCCCAAGAAGCGCATAAGACGCAATACCCAGCAAAGCGACAAGCGCCAAAGCCGGCCCAATCACCGACTTCACATATTCAGGCTTTCGGTTTGAACGCACCATATTCAGACAGAATCATATTTTCGCAATAATGGCAAGAAAGGAGGGGTCAGCGGAAAATACCCTGCCCTGCATATTGCGCCGATGCACCCAGTTCCTCTTCAATGCGGATGAGCTGGTTGTACTTCGCCAACCGGTCGGACCGGGCAAGGCTTCCGGTTTTAATCTGGCCGCAATTTGTTGCCACTGCCAAATCGGCGATGGTCGCATCTTCGGTCTCGCCCGAGCGATGTGACATCACGGCAGTATACGAAGCTCGGTGCGCCATCGATACCGCAGCCAGCGTTTCCGTCAGCGTGCCAATCTGATTAACCTTCACCAACAAAGAGTTGGCAAGACCTTTGCCAATGCCCATTGCCAGACGCTCTGGGTTGGTGACGAATAAGTCGTCGCCAACCAACTGGACCTCGCGGCCGATCATGTCGGTAATGGCTTTCCAACCTTCAAAATCGTCTTCGCTCATGCCATCCTCAATAGAGCGGACTGGATAATCCTTGCAAAGTGCAGCGAGGTAATCCGCCATTTCATGCGGAGAAAGCGAGAGACCTTCGCCGGAAATTTCATATTTGCCGTTGCGGAAAAATTCGGTCGCTGCGCAATCCAGGGCGAGTACAACATCCTCACCGGCTTTAAACCCAGCCTTGTCGATTGACGTCATGATGAAATCAAGTGCGTCACGCGTGGACGCAAGATTTGGCGCGAATCCGCCTTCATCGCCGACCGAAGTCGCCAGACCCTTTTCATGCAGGCCTTTTTTGAGCGTGTGAAAAATTTCAGAGCCCCAGCGAACAGCTTCGGAAATCGATCCCGCGCCAACGGGCATGACCATAAATTCCTGAAAATCAATCGGGTTATCGGCATGTTCACCGCCGTTAATGATATTCATCATCGGAACCGGCAGGACATGCGCGTTCACGCCGCCAACATAACGATATAGCGGCAATCCACGCGCGTCCGCAGCTGCTTTTGCGACCGCCAAACTAACGCCCAAGATGGCGTTCGCGCCCAGGTTCGACTTGTTGTCGGTTCCGTCCAAGTCGATCATCACGGCATCGACGTTTTCCTGATCTTCCGCGTCGAGTTCCAACAACGCTTCATAAATCGGGCCATTAACCGCTTCGATCGCCTGTAATACGCCCTTGCCCATATATTTGGACATGTCGCCATCACGCTTTTCTACGGCTTCATATGCGCCTGTCGAAGCACCCGATGGAACGGCGGCGCGGCCAAAACTGCCATCTTCCAACAACACATCGACTTCGACTGTCGGGTTACCCCGGCTGTCCAAAATTTGACGGGCATGTATGTCGAGGATCGCAGTCATGGAAAGCTCCAGTAAAATCGTGGTGGGAACAATGTCAGCGCGTCTATCGTTGTGTTGATGATTTGGCAACGACGCTAAGACATATGGATTTTAAATGTAATTTTATGGTGCTATAGTTGACTAAGGCACCGCCCGTACAAATATAAGATATAGTGGCGCCCTTCTGAGTGCCCGCACTTAACCGATAGGAGCATATTCCCATGGCCGAAACTGAAAAGCCAAAAGCGGCAGCGAAACCAGCGCCGGTGAAAAGAGCAGCCGCTAAGCCTGCGGCTGCGAAGACAGCAGCAGTAAAGCCAGCCACCACTAAGACGGCAAAACCCGCTGCGGCGACTTCGGCTCCCAAGGCCGTGGCAAAGGCGCAGCCTGCTAAAGGCAAAACCGACGGTGTTACATCAAAGGTCAAATCAGAAATGAATGATTTCAAATCCAAAGCAGCGGACAGCGCACGCGCCGCGGCTAAAAAAGGCAAGGACCGCGCGACAGAAGCCGTTGACAGCATTGGCAAACTTATCCGTGACAGCGCTGCGACCATCGATGACAATGTCGGCAAGCAATATGGCGATTACGCCCGTAGCGCAGCAGACAAGGTTGAAGGCTTCGCTGGAAAGATGGACGCAAAAGATGTCGACGCCTTGGCCGATGACGCCCGCCAATTTGTCCGCAAGAGCCCGGCAGTTGCGGTTGGCGCTGCAGCAGCCATTGGATTTGTGCTCGCACGGCTCATTCGCTCTGGCGGCAAGGACGCCTAATTAGACAGCATTAGCGGCTTTGCAAAAGGCCGCTTTTGACCGATAAGTGAAACCAATGATTATGGATCAGCATCAGGACGAATTGGTGGAGGATAGCCCGAAACCGGCAGAAGCGACCGCAAGCGAACAGGTTTCGTTGGTGATGGAAGACCTGCGCGCGCTGGTGAAGGCAGAAATGCACTATTACCGTTCGCGTCTTGATTACACGCGACACGTGTTCCGATCGGCGTTCATCTATGGCGCGATTGCGGCGTTCGCACTCATCGGCGCATCAATCGCGTTTGTTTTGGGGCTCGTGCTAACTTTGGCCCCGTTAATTGGTCCGCTGGCGGCTACGTTGGTTGTCACTTTCACGTTTATCGTTGTTGCGTTCATTTTCGGATCGCTGGCACGAAAATGGATGAGGAAAGTTTACTTTCCAGAAACGCAAGAGAATGTCGACGATCTTACCTGAAGACCCGGTTGTCACAGACCGCGAAAGCGTCATATTGTCGCATGCAGAACGGCGTAATCTTCGGCGTAAGCTTAAGGGCAGCATCGACGTTGCTCAGGATATTCTCAACCCCCGCAACCAGATCCGCAAGCTGGTCGCGTTAAAAAAATCGCAGGCAAAAAAGGCTGCGGATGAGACCATCCAAGTCGTGAAGAACAAAGCACCGTTGATCGGCATAGTCGGCGCAGCGACATTATTGGTGGCCGCCCGCCGTCCGATTTCGCGTTGGATTTCAAGCCTGCGAAAGAGTAAAACAAACACGCCAGACGGCGATTGATATAGGAACGAAACATGAGCAAGATTGGCGACACCATCAAAACCGCAGCTGACAGCGCGAAAGACAGCCTTGCAACCGCGAAGGCGAAAACGACACAATCCACTGCCGCAGCACGTGCAAAGGCATCTGAAGCATATGAAAAGGGCAAGGGCAAAACAAGCGACGGCATCGACAAAAATCCGTTGGCCATCGTTTTGGGCGGCATCGCGATCGGCGCAATCGTCGGCGCGCTTTTGCCGCGTACGGAGCGCGAAACAAAAGTTTTGGGCAAGGCTGGTAAAAAGCTGAACAAAAAGGCTCGGAAAATGGCCGAAGCCGCGAAAGCCGCCGGTAAGGATCAAGTCGAAAGCCTTGGCCTGAACGGCGACGCGTTGCGTTTGCAATTTAGGGACCTTGTCAGCAAAGCCGCTCTCGCTGTAAAGGCCGCGAGTCAGGCGGCAACGGATGCTGCCAAAGAAAAATAATTGGAAAACAGCGTGACCGACACAAAATTGCACCTCGTCTTTGGTGGACGGGTTGAAAACCCACAGACGTTGAAGTTTACGGATTTAGAAAAATTGGACATTGTTGGCATGTTTCCGGACTATGCCAGCGCAGAAGAAGCATGGCGTGCCGCCGCACAGCGCACGGTTGATGATGCCGAAATGAAATATGTCGTCGTTCATTTGCACAAGTTGCTGCAACCCGGCGCGTAAATCCCGCAATGGACGTTACCCTGACCCCATCAGGGTGACGTCAAAGCCTTAGGCGTTACGATAGCGCCACAGCAACAATGGCCGTGCCAGCGCTAATCCCATCACAAAACCGCCTATATGCGACCAGATGGCAATGGCGATGCCTAATCCCGGTCCGACAAAGCCCATTGCGAGGTTCAGACCAATCCACGCAAAGGTCAGATGCAGCGGACGCGCGATCGCTGCAGGAACCGGCCCCCAAGGCTTTGGCTGCCTGTTCGGGAACAGCAACAGATACGCCCCAATGACACCCGATATCGCGCCGCTTGCGCCGATGGCAGGCGCCATCATATCCAGTGACATCGGCAATTGCAGATATGCCGCGAGCCACTCAGTACCCGCAGCAGCATAAGCCGACACCATATACAGTGCCAAGAAGAGACCGCCGCCCAAAACGCGCTCAACCATTTTGCCGATCAGCAAAAGCATCAGCATGTTCATGATGACATGCGCCATCCCGCCATGCAAAAATGCCGCCGTGAGCGGCGTAAGCAACGCGGGCACGAGAAATGTTATGTCCGCAAACGCAGAGCTATCACCGCTTAAACGGGCGGGAAAAAGCCCGCCAGCAACGACAGCATATTGCCACAAGGACGGCACCAACAAAATGGCAGCTATTGCCAGATTGATGATAACCAGCGCGTTGGTGACAGGTCCGCGGGGAAACTGCATGTCAAATATTACGGCGCTTCATGACGAAACGCATGTTCAGATGAACTCGATTTTGGATACGAGATAGAATTTGTCACCCGATGGTACCGTCACTTCGACTTCATCGTCGGCGATACGCCCGATAAGCGCGCGGCCCAATGGCGAGTTGTACGAAATACGACCCGCCTTTGCATCGGCTTCGGTTTCACCGACAAGTTGATAGCGCACAGGCTTGTCATCTTCGTCCAACAACGTCACCGTTGCGCCGAAGACAATCTTGTCGCCAGACAAAGTTGTCGGATCGATGATTTGTGCACGGCCAATTTTGTCTTCGATTTCTGAAATCGCAGCTTCAACCTGACCCTGGCGTTCCTTGGCGGCGTGATATTCGGCATTTTCCGACAGATCGCCATGCGCACGCGCTTCCTCAATTGCTTCCACAATCAACGGCCGCTCATCACGAAGGCGTTTCAAGTCGGTTGTCAGCTTTTCATAGCCTTCAGCCAACATCGGATATTTCTCAAAACTCGCCATCAGGCAAAACCCTTCGTCACAAAAACATCCCGACCGGAGAAATGATAACCATCAATCCGATATGCAGTTCAATTGTCGGGGAACGATACTGCTCGTGTTAATAATAGTCTTGAAGTGGCCGAACTTCAAGTTGCCGTTGCTGCAGTGCCGCAATCGCCTGTGCAACCGCAATGCTTCCTGCGGCTGTTGTATATTGCGAAACCTTGCCAACCAACGCGGAACGGCGGATTTCTTCGCTGTCTTTCAGGCTCTGCCAACCTTCGGTGGTGTTGAAGATCAGGTGGATTTCACCATCTTTAATCTTGTCGACGATATGCGGGCGGCCCTGCGCGACCTTGTTCACGCGGTCGACCTCTATCCCTTGCTCACGCAGATAATTGGCTGTGCCGTCGGTTGCGCATACGTTAAAGCCGCACGCAATCGCTTGTTTGACCGCTGGAACGATAACCGGCTTGTCTGTGTCTTTCACCGAAACGAACAGCTTCCCGCCCATCGGTGGCGGCATCCGCGCGCCGATCTGCGATTTGGCAAAGGCCGTCGCAAAATCGCGATCGATACCCATGACTTCGCCTGTTGATTTCATTTCAGGCGAAAGGACGGGGTCAACACCGGGGAAACGATCAAACGGGAATACTGCTTCCTTGACCGCGATATAGTCGATGTCGAGGTTGATGGGTGGCAAGTCTTTCAGCTTTTCCCCCGCCATAACGCGCGCGGCGATCTTGGCGATAGGTGCGCCGATGGCCTTTGCGACGAATGGCACGGTCCGGCTGGCACGTGGATTGACCTCAATCAGGTACACCTCGCCATCCTTGACCGCGAACTGGATGTTCATCAGGCCTCGGACGTGCAGGTTGACCGCAAGCAATTCGGTCTGGCGGCGGATTTCTGCAATGATGTTATCGGGCAGGCTGTACGGCGGGATGGTGCACGCGGAATCGCCGCTGTGGACACCAGCTTCCTCAATATGCTGCAATATGCCGGCAACAACGACTTCGTCGCCATCGCACAAAGCATCCACATCCACCTCAATGGCGTCACGCAAATAGCTGTCGATCAATACCGGCGAGTCGCCCGAGACGATCACGGCCGTTTGGATGTAATTTTCCAGCTGCGCCTGCGTATCGACGATTTCCATCGCGCGCCCGCCAAGGACGTAAGACGGCCGCATCAGCACGGGGTAGCCGATGTTCTCGGCAACCTTAATGGCTTCGTCACGGCTGCGCGCAATACCGTTTTCGGGCTGCTTGAGCTTCAGCTTGTTGATAAGCGCCGCAAAGCGTTCACGGTCTTCGGCCAGATCGATGGCGTCGGGCGATGTGCCCAAAATCGGGATTCCAGCCGCTTCAAGCGCCTTTGCAAGGTTCAGCGGGGTCTGCCCACCGAACTGGACGATGACGCCCTTCAGCGTGCCGTTCTGCTGTTCGACATGCAGGATTTCCAGCACGTCTTCCGCTGTCAGCGGCTCGAAATATAAACGATCGCTGGTGTCATAATCGGTCGACACGGTTTCAGGATTGCAGTTGACCATGATCGTTTCATAACCCGCATCCGCCAATGCAAAACAGGCGTGAACGCAGCAATAATCGAACTCAATCCCCTGCCCGATGCGGTTCGGACCACCGCCAAGGATGACAACCTTCTCACGATCCGTGGGCTGGCTCTCGCATTCCGGCGTGCCAAAGCTTGGCGCTTCATAGGTCGAATACATATAAGGCGTTTTGGCTTCGAACTCCGCAGCGCAGGTATCGATGCGTTTGAACACAGGGCGCACGCCCAATTTGTGGCGCAATGCCCGCACTTCATCTTCGGTCACCGCGCCAGCAATCGCGCGCGCAGCCTGCATGGCAATGCCGGAACCACGGCGGACAGCGGTTTCCATGCCTGGGCGGATATTGACCGATTCCAGCGCCAGATAGGCAAGCCGCTTATCCGAAAAGCCCATGGCTTTCAGACGGCGAAGCGCCTCGGGCGTATTGGGTAAACCGTTCGTCTTGACGTCATTTTCCGCCGCGACGATTTCTTCTAGCCGTTCAAGGAACCACGGATCGAACTTCGCAATCGCATGAATTTCGGCAACGCTCATGCCCTCGCGCAGCGCCTGTGCCGCGAGCAACAGCCGGTCTGGCGTTGCACGGCTCAATTCGGCAGAAAGCTGATCTTTCGATGCCCCCTTCAGCGCGTCGACATAATTAAAGCCTGAAAGCCCGGTTTCCAGTCCACGAAGCGCCTTTTGCAGGCTTTCGTGGATATTGCGGCCAATCGCCATCACTTCGCCCACGGACTTCATCGCCGTGTGCAACAATGGCTCGGCACCCTTGAACTTTTCAAAGGCAAAGCGCGGGATTTTGGTGACGACATAATCAATCGTCGGTTCGAACGACGCTGGTGTTGCGCCGGTAATATCGTTGGTAATTTCGTCGAGCGTGAAGCCAACCGCCAGCTTCGCCGCAACCTTGGCAATCGGGAAGCCCGTGGCTTTCGATGCAAGCGCCGACGAACGCGATACGCGCGGGTTCATTTCAATAACGATCAGGCGGCCATCCTTCGGATTGACTGCGAACTGTACGTTCGAACCACCTGTTTCTACACCGATTTCACGCAAGCAGGCGATGCTCGCGTTGCGCATAATCTGATATTCTTTGTCGGTCAGCGTCAGCGCTGGCGCAACCGTTATGGAATCGCCGGTATGCACGCCCATTGGGTCGATATTTTCAATCGAGCAGATGATGATGGCATTGTCCGCACGGTCGCGCACGACTTCCATCTCATATTCTTTCCAACCGAGCAGCGATTCCTCAATCAGCACTTCGGTCGTTGGCGATGCATCAAGGCCGCCGGTCACGATCTTGATAAACTCGTCGCGGTTGTAGGCAATCCCGCCGCCGGTGCCGCCCATGGTGAAGCTTGGGCGAATGATCGATGGCAGGCCCGTGCGCTCAAGCACCTCAAGGGCTTCTTCCATCGAATGCGCGATACCCGAACGCGCCGATTCCAGACCGATTTTGGTCATCGCGTCGCGGAACTTGATTCGGTCCTCAGCCTTGTCGATAGCTTCTGCATCGGCGCCGATCATCGCAACGCCATATTTCGCCAGCGTGCCGTCGTTGAACAAAGCCAAGGCGACGTTCAAAGCGGTCTGCCCACCCATCGTCGGCAACACCGCGTCTGGGCGTTCTTTTTCGATGATCTTGGCAACGATTTCGGGCGTAATCGGCTCGACATAGGTCGCGTCGGCCATATCCGGATCAGTCATGATCGTCGCCGGATTGGAATTGACGAGGATGATGCGATAGCCCTCTTCGCGCAACGCCTTGCACGCCTGAGTCCCCGAATAATCAAACTCGCAAGCCTGCCCAATGATGATGGGGCCAGCGCCGATGATGAGGATGGATTTTATGTCAGTACGTTTGGGCATTTAATTCATATTTCCAAAGGCCCCAGTCGCACTTTCACGAATACGACAGAGTGTAGAGGATGTCAGTGCGCAGCACATGGAATAGAGGGCCGGCATTAGGCTATTCACCCCATCATCCCCGCAAATTTTTCGAACAGATAATGGCTGTCCTGCGGGCCAGGTGAGGCTTCTGGGTGATATTGCACCGAAAACGCTGGCTGGTCTGCGAGTTCAAAGCCGCAATTGCTGCCGTCGAACAGGCTGATATGCGTAGCCTTGGCATTGGAGGGCAAGGTATCTGCGTCCACGGCAAAGCCATGGTTCATGCTGGTAATCTCGACCGCGCCGTCGCTCAGGCGCTTGACCGGATGGTTCGCGCCGCGGTGGCCCTGATGCATCTTCTCGGTCTTTGCGCCGACCGCGAGGCCAAGCATCTGATGCCCAAGGCAAATGCCGAACAACGGCTTTTTGGTGTCCAGCCACTGCTTGATCACAGGCACGGCATATACGCCAGTCGCGGCGGGGTCGCCGGGGCCGTTCGACAGGAACAGGCCGTCGGGCGCATGCGCCATGATTTCGTCGAACGTTGCAGTTGCGCTCACGATCGTGACGTCGCAACCGACATCAACCAAATTGCGCAGGATATTGTGCTTTATCCCATAATCGATGGCGACGACTTTTTTGCGGCCCTTAGCAGGTTCGGCATAGCCAGAACCAAGCTTCCAAAGCCCCTGATCCCAACCATACGTCTGCAACGTCGTTACATCCTTGGCGAGGTCCATGCTTTCCAAGCCAGCCCACGCTTTTGCGCGTGCGAGCAATGCAGGCACATCAAAATCGCCGCTCGCCGAATGTGCAATCACGGCGTTTGGCGCGCCGGCCACGCGGATGAGCCGCGTCAGTGCGCGGGTATCAACGCCCGAAATGCCGATACGGCCATTGGCTTTCATCCACGCATCAAAATGCTGCGTGCTGCGGAAATTGGATGGGACTGTCACGTCCTGACGCACGATAGCGCCAAGGGCATGCGGGTTCAGTGCCTCAGCATCTTCAGGGTTGGTGCCGACATTGCCAATATGCGGGAAGGTGAAGTTAATGATCTGTCCCGCATAAGACGGGTCGGTCATCACTTCCTGATATCCGGTCATAGCTGTGTTGAAGCAAACTTCACCGACGGCTTGACCTTCAGCGCCAAAGCCCTTGCCCCAGATGACTTCCCCGGACGCCAGAACCAATACCCCCGTCGCTCCAGAAGGCGCGCGCGAAGAAATGGGGTCGGCCATGATGGGGTCGCTCCTGTGAGACGGATTACAGCAATGTCGCTAAGGGATTGCGCCTAGAGACGGCGGGCGGATGCGTCAATCTGGAAATCGACAAAGCTGTGGAATATGTCATTTTAACTTTGCATTCTCTGCGCCTCTGCGTGCAAAAATCGGATTTACGCAGAGGTGCAGAGGACGCAGACATTGTTTGCGCAGGCATGTCGGCTTAAGGCCATGCGCATAACGTTGATTGAAATGAGATTATAATGATTCGTGATACCATCAAGGCCGCCCAAATTACCGCGATGAAGGCTGGCGAAAAAGACCGGCTCGCCGCCGTTCGCCTTATCCTCGCCAAAATCAAAGACCGCGATATCGAACTGCGCACCGCATCGCAGCAGCCCGACGATGACGCGATGGTGGTTGAGGTCATGCAGAAGATGATCAAGCAACGCCGCGAATCTATCGCGCTGTATGAACAGGGCGGACGCGTTGAGCTGGCCGCGATTGAAGCCGCAGAGCTTGCGATCATCGAAGATTTCCTGCCCGCACAAATGAGCGACGCCGAAACCAGCGCAGCCATCGAAGGCATCAAGGCGGAACTCGGCGCCGAATCCCTGAAAGACATGGGCCGTGTCATGGCGACGTTAAAAGAACGCCACGGCCCGCAACTCGACATGAGCAAGGCAAGCAGTCTTGTGAAGGCGGCGTTGTCGTAAATATGCTCCCTTACCGCCTGCGTGAGGGGAATAACTTCGCATGACCCTTGAGAAGTCGCCAAGCTTCACGATCAACGATGAAAAAGGCTTCTACCATTGCTTTGGCTGTTCCGCGCATGGCGATGCCATTCGGTGGATGACCGATCAACGCGGCCTGTCGTTCATGGACGCGATCAAGGAATTGGCCGCAGAAGCCGGGATGGAGGTCCCCGCCCCTGACCCCAAAGCCGCCCAGCGCGCCGAAAAAGCGAACAGCCTGTATGACGTGATGACGTCAGCGCAGGACTGGTTCGTTGCGCAGCTGCAAAGCCCCGATGGCGCAGGTGCGCGAGCCTATTTGAAAAAGCGCGGGTTCACCGAAAAAACCATCCGCGATTTCGGCTTCGGACTGGCGCCCGATAATCGCACAGCTTTGAAATCAGCGCTGAAGCAATATGGCGATGCCATGCTGGTTGAGGCGGGGTTGCTGATCGCGGTTGAGGGCAAGGATCCTTACGACCGGTTTCGCGGCCGGCTGATGATACCCATTCGCGACCCGCGCGGCCGCGTGATTGCGTTTGGCGGACGGATATTGGGCGATGGTGAGCCCAAATATCTCAATTCCCCCGATACGCCTTTGTTCGACAAGGGGCGCACGCTCTACAATCTGGACAAATGCTCGCCCGCATCGCGCCAGACTGGCCGCGTCATTGTGGTCGAAGGCTATATGGACGTCATTGCGATTGCGCAGGCCGGCTTTGGTGACGCGGTTGCGCCATTGGGGACCGCACTGACCGAGCAGCAAATCCAAATGCTCTGGCGCATGACCGAAAAACCGCTGCTGTGCTTCGATGGGGACTCAGCTGGGCAGAAAGCCGCGATGCGCGCGGCATTGCGTGCCCTGCCCTTGCTTAAGCCTGGGCACAGCCTTCAGTTCGTAACGTTGCCAGATGGGCAGGATCCGGACGACCTTGTGAAGGCATCGGGTGCAAAGGCCCTCACTGCGCTTCTGGAGGCGTCTGAGCCGCTTGTGGAGCGATTGTGGAAGG
>JAJTEF010000073.1 GCA_021300355.1 Sphingomonadaceae bacterium
GGCCCAGCCGGTGGTCGTGGTGTCAGCGCCAGCGACGGCGGATTTCACGACAGCCTGCAGGCCCTGATTGTCCTTGTAGCGCTCAGCGGCGACTTGCTCCGGGTTTTTGCGCTCGGCGTGAGCCAAGAACTCAACCACGGCCTGCTTGATCAGCACATCACCGGCGGGGGCGTCTTTCTGTTTGAAGCTGTGGATGACCGCCGGAGATTGCGCGGCAGCGCGTTCGGCCAGGGCTTTCTCGGCCTTCTGCAGCGATTCCAGCGACTTGGTTGCCTGCTCGACCTGATTGCTCAGCTCGTCGCATTGCGACAGCAGCGCGTCGTCGTCGGGAGTGGCTTCCAGTTGCCTAGTCACACCAACCAATTCGTCTTTCTTGGCGACCAGCGCGTCTTGCGCGGCCTTGATGCGTTCTGCGAGATTCATGATTTCAGTTTCCTTTGAGTGCGCGCTTCGCGGCAAGAATTGCCTGCTTTGCGCGATTGATACGGAGGTTTTTTTCCAGCTTTGCTTCCAACGCATCAATGCCGTTTTCACCGGCAGGCTCAGCGTCGTATTTTTTGCCGACAATGCTTTCCAAGTTGTATTGCTTGGCCAGCATCACCGCCTTTGGGTGCGCAGGAACTGAACACACCGAACACTCAAGCAGTTCCAGTTGCTTGAAATGAATACCGCCAGCTTTGTTTGGCTCACCGCGACCACGAAAGCCGATGCTCGCGCCAAGGGGCACACCATCGGCAACGAGTTGCTTGATCATCAATCCGAGATTTGTTGACGCTACCTTGAGATCACCGACCAGCTTGCCTCCGGTTACCTTCATGTTTTCCCAATAGCCAATAGGCTGGCTGTGGTCGTGCTGCCACAATGCGATCAGTTTTTTGCCAAGGTTCGGTGCGTAGGCGTCGACCTCTATGGTGTCCGCTACGCGGTCGGGACTGGTGGCCGACATGACGAAACGGGCGTCATATTCGGCGGTGTCGGATTTTTGGATTGCGACGTCTAAATGCTTGATTTCCATAGAAAATCCCCGTGTAAAAGGGCCGGAAATCACCGTCGCCTGCGGGCATCATCCAATAATTGCTTGCGAGTGTCAATCAGTTGCGGCATCATGCGTCACATATAACTCACTAAACCAAAGGAGCTGTCATGGACTACAAACGCATTTACGACCAATTCATCGCAGATCGTCGCACCAAGGAAAAAGCGTTGCGGGCCAGCGGTAAATACTTTGAGCGGCACCATATCACCCCGCGCAGCATGGGCGGCACTAACGATGCCGGCAACATGATTGCGTTGACGGCTGGCGATCATTATTTTGCGCACGAATGTTTGGCGCGAATACTTGGTGGCGGAATGTGGGGCGCGTTGTATTTTATGTCGCACATAAACTCTAAGTCCGCTAAAGGTTTTTTTGCGCGCAGGTGGCAATACGAAACCGCTCGGGAAAACTACGCAAAAAATCTTCCTGAACACATCGTTCACGTAGGCTCTCGTCTAGCGGATAACGCTAAAAGACTGGCTGCGTTAAGCGACTACTTCTCAAATACAGACCACGGTGCGGCGGTGAAAGCTAGGTATGAAAATACTGAATATTATGAGCGATGGAGGCAAGCGCAAAAAGACGCATGGACGCCAGACAGACGAAAAGCGACTGGCGAAAAAACGCGGTCTTTGTGGGCTACTGACGAATATAGAAACAAAATGCGCAATCGAAAATCTCCGTGGTCCGGAAGGGGTGGTGAACTAGCTGAAATAATGAAAGACCGTTGGGTCGATCACACGTTCCGCACAAAAATGCTTTGCCGAAAATACTCTGTGGCCACGCAATTTAAAGGCGTTAAAGTTATTAACGTAGATACAGGAGAAATATTCGATTCATCACTAAAGGCGGCAGAGAAATACGAAGTATCGGGAGCTGCTATACGAGCGGCAATAAAGCATAGCCGCAAGTCTGCCGGCTTTCGTTGGGCGCATGCATCATGACTTCGGCAGAAAAGAAAAAAGCCGGTGCCTTACGACAGGCAAACTATCGCAAACGCCGTGAGGCCGACGGCCTTGTGTTGCTTCAGGGTATATGGGTGCCGAAAGAATTACTGCCGGCAGTGCGGGCCGCTATAGAAAATATAATCGGACGCAGAAACTAGGGTCGCGGGTAGTTTTTCTCGCGCTCTTCGCGCTCGCGTTTGCCGGGGCGGTTTCTGGCCATGGCGCGGATTAAATCACTTTGATCAATGGTCTGTCAAATAGCGAACTACGCTATCAGGGCACCGGTATCAAATTCGGCTGTGGTCTGCGCCAGTAGGGGATGTGCCGCCATCAACGACGCCACCAGAACGTCGATGCGCTGCGTTGATTTATCCTTGGCAATTTTTCGGTTCCCGGCTGGATCTCGGACGACTACGGCGTGGGCGGCGCCAAGGTTCAGCAGGGGGTGCCCGCCGTGCCTTATCTTGTTTTTCAGCAAGCCGCCCTCGAAGCTCTCAATCCGCGGACTGAAATCCTTATAGCCCTGCCCGACCTCCTGCCATGCCGATTCCGGAAGGCAAAGCCCTGATCGTTCTGCGGCGGATTTAAATTCTTTGATGCGCCACCGGTCAAACTGAATTGACATGGGCTCGATGCCGAGGTCGTCCAGCTTGCCCTTCAGGAATTGGCAGACCCACTCGTAATCCACGGTCGCGCCCGGAACGGCAACCAGACTCCCATCCCTGACCCATGCCGTATAGGGTGCCTTGTCTCGTCTCTCCCTGTCCTCCATGCCGGTTGCCGGCGCAAACACAAAGGGCATCAGGTGAATAAACCCATCATCGTCAATTGCCGCCAGAACCGCCGCGGTCAAGTCATTTCGATTTGATAAGTCCAGTCCAATATGAGCACCATTGGCGCGGAATACATCAATGTCAGGCGCCGCGCTGTTCGCCTTCCAGACCGTTGGCGCAAGCCAAAGAGAATCAAGGCTAACCCGTTGGTTAAGCAGCAGATTACGGGCGCTGCCTTCCATGCCGGGTATCCGCATTGCTTCCTGAAGCTGCTCCCGTAAATCCTTTTCGCCGCGGAATATACCCAGCGCCGGGTTGGCTTTTTGCCACTGGGATTCGTCCAGCAAGTCACAACCCGGATCTGCGGCGTGAAGATGGCAAACCACGGTCGGGTCGCCAGATCGGATGGCGTCGTCAATCCAGAGGCTCAGCATGTCTGCGTCCGAGGCCGCCTGCGTGCTAATGGCAATCAGCAACGGATTTTCATGCGCGCCTTGGCTGGTGGTAATAGCCTCGACAAACGGGGTTGACGCGCCTCTGATCTGACCAACCTCATCCAAAATGGCCAAAATTGGGCTTAATCCGTGTGCCGTGGTGCCGTCCGCAGCAAGTGCGCGAAACTCTACATTTTTGCGCAAACCAATAATACGCTTGCCTGACGGAACATACTTATACAATCCGGCCAGTTGCGGCGACATGTCCAGCATCTTGACCGCCAGATTGAATACCAGCGCCGCCTGATCCCGGCTCATGGCGCCGCTAACAATCTGGGTGTTCTGCTTCGCTTCAGGGCCGATGACGTGAGCTAGGACAATGGCTGCAATAAGTGCAGATTTCCCGTTCTTTCTTGCGAGCGAGCAAATTGCCCGCCTTGTTCCGGCGGGATTGTCGTATATGTCGAGAATGAACTTTCTCTGGAATGGCTCTAAGCGTAACGGCTGGCCAACCTTTGACCCTTCAGGGATACACAAATACTGCTCGGCAAAAGCAATAACGCGAGAGCCGCTTGATAACTTCATCGGCTACGGCAGCAAATCATCCGCAGCAGCCTTCTCCAGCACCCTGCGAGCGTCTTGCTCTGCCTGATTGCGCGACTTCTGGTGCTCGCCGCTGACGCCGCGCTGACTTGCCGATAATCCAAGCGTCGCCGTGAACGCCCGAACCGAGGATGAGAGCTGATTGAGTGCGCCGGTTTCAGGGTTCACGACAGGCGTTCCGCGGTCATTGATTACCGTTCGGCCAACGCGCTTCACCTCAGCCATGGCATCAAGATACTGCACCTGGGTCATCGCCAAGTCGGTCGCCAAGGCAATGTCATGGTCGGTCCATGTGGATAGCTCACGCGAGGTGATGATGCGGTTGAAGTAGGACTGCTCACGGTCATCGAGGATCTCGCTGGGTTGCGGCAGGTCGTTGGCCGAC
>JAJTEF010000038.1:0-15780 GCA_021300355.1 Sphingomonadaceae bacterium
GCCTGCTGCTCGCCGTGATTTCGGATTTCGCCTTGACAGGGGCTGGCCTGATCGCGGCGGCGGCACTGCGGGAAGAAGCGTCGTATTTTTACACGCCCACCACCTTGGCCAATGCCAATGTTGCACCGGGCAAGGCCATTCGGCTTGGCGGAATGGTGCAAAAGGGCTCAATCGTCCGCGCGCCCGATGGCGTTTCCATTACCTTTACCGTGCAGGACAAGGATAAAACGCAAAAAGTCACCTATCGCGGAATTACACCCGATCTCTTCGTTGAAGGATCCGGTGTCGTTGCAGACGGCCGGCTTGGCCCCGACGGCCTCTTTGTCGCGGACAGTCTGTGGGCGAAGCATGACGAAAATTATGTGCCCAAAGAACTGGCGGATATCGACATGACTTCCGCAGAACATACAAAGGACACGCTTTCAAAATGAAAGCTTTAACATAATGGCAGAGGCAGGACTTGCCGCTTTGTGGCTGGCCGCCGCAATGGCGTTGCTTCAACTTATAGGCGGCATGACATTGTTGCGCGGCGGCGCAGGGCAGCTTGTGCCGCTCATCAAGCCCGCGGCTTATGTCCAAGGTGCTTTATGCGCCTTTGCGTTTCTCGCGCTGATGTGGCTGTTTTACGTAACCGACCTGTCGGTGTTGTTGGTCGCCAGCAATAGCCACATAGATAAACCACTGATTTTCAAGCTTGCGGGCACATGGGGAAACCATGAAGGCTCCATGCTGCTGTGGGTCTCGGTTTTGTCGGTGTCCGGCGCTGCGATTGCACTGCTGGAAAAGCGGATTGAGTCCAAAACGCTTAATGCCGCGTTGGCGGTGCAGGCATTCATCGCCCTTGGCTTTTTTGCGTTCCTTTTGTTCGCATCTAACCCGTTTGAACGCCTTGTGCCTGCACCTATTGAAGGGAATGGGCTGAACCCATTGCTTCAGGATGTTGGCCTCGCGTTCCATCCGCCGACTTTATATTTCGGTTATGTCGGGCTTTCGATCGCCTTCTCCTTTGCGGTAGGAGCATTGTTGACCAATCAGGTTGGGCCAGCCTTTGCACGCGCTATGCGGCCTTGGGTATTGGCGGCGTGGATATTCCTGACCATCGGTATCACCGCCGGCAGCTATTGGGCCTATTATGAACTTGGCTGGGGCGGCTGGTGGTTCTGGGACCCCGTTGAAAACGCATCGCTGCTGCCATGGCTTGCGGCAACCGCGCTTCTGCATTCGGTCAGCGTCCTTGCGACCCGTAACGCTTTGCGCGCGTGGACGATTATGCTGGCGCTCGTTGCATTTGCGATGTCGATGGCTGGGACGTTCTTGGTGCGGTCGGGCATTTTGACGAGCGTCCACGCATTTGCTGTCGATCCGGAACGCGGGGCGTTCATCCTTGCTTTGATGCTGATATACACCAGCCTTGCGTTTGTGATTTTTGCTTTGCGCATTGGTTCGGTCAAGCAAGGCGAGCCGTTTCAGCTCATCAGCCGCGAAGGCGGCATTGTGGCCAACAATATCTTCCTCAGTGTAATTCTGGCGGTGGTGCTCATCGGCACGCTTTACCCGCTTGCCGCAGAGGCGATGGGCGACAAGATTTCAGTTGGCCCACCCTATTTTAACAAGGCAACGGTGCCTATCGCTGTTCTGTTGATGCTTGCCCTTTTGATTGGCCCGATGCTGCGCTGGCGCCGCGATGATCTCAAACGCTTAAAATATTGGCTTATTGGGGGCGCTGCAATTTTGTTGTGGAGCGGCATTGCCGTGTGGAAGTTCGCGCCGGACGTTGGGCTGTTCCCATTGCTTGGGATTGCCTTGTCATTGGCACTGGCTGTCGCCGCGTGGCTGCCCTTACGCGGCCGCAAATTGCTGCGCACGCCATTGCCTATGTTCGGTATGGTCATTGCGCATTTCGGCATTGCCGTCAGCGTTTTCGGCATGGCGGCAGAGTCTGGTTTTTCATCAGAAACATTGACCGCGCTTGCCCCTGGCGAAAGCGCGGAAATCGCGGGCTGGCAAGTGAAGCTCGACGACGTCAATCCTGTTGTCGGTGACAATTGGGTTGCCATCGAAGGCGAATTGCAGGCGGTGAAAAATGGCAGTGCGTTTGTGCTTCGCCCGCAATCACGACAGTTTTATAGACCTGAAATGCAAACGAGTGAGGCGGCATTGCTGACGCGTTGGAATGGCCAACTTTACGCGGTCATCGCGCAGCCCGACCAAGAGGGCGATGGCCGCTGGCAAGTGCGCTTGTGGTGGAAACCCTTTGTGCCGTTCATTTGGTATGGTGGAATGTTAATCGCTGTTGGTGGCATCATTGCGCTGCTTGGCCGAATGTTCCGGCGCGCGAAAAAGCCTGCTAAAAACAAGTGGCAGACAACATGAACCGGCCCTGGCTTCTGTGGATCCCGCTTGCGGTGGTCGCCTTTATCGGTGGTCTGGCGATGTACGGCCTAGCCGTCCCCAAAGACGAACAGGTGCATTCGGCGATGATTGCCCAAAATCTGCCTGCATTTTCATTGCCCGCAGCAACGGCGGGTGTCGAAGGATTGGCCAGCGGCGATATGGCCGACGGAAAGCCCCGTCTGCTGAACATTTTTGCCAGCTGGTGCCTTCCGTGCAAGGCGGAAGCGCCCTATCTTGAAGCCTTGAAAAAGGCAGGTATCGAAATTGATGCCATCGCCATCCGCGACAGACCCGAAGACGTTGCTGCATTCCTGAACGAATTCGGTAACCCGTTCCGGCGGATTGGATCGGACAGCGAAATGGCTGTTCAGCTTAAGCTTGGCTCGTCAGGGGTTCCGGAAACCTATGTCATCGGCGGTGATGGTACGATATTGTATCAGCATATCGGCGATATCCGGGCTGAACATGTCCCGATGCTGATTGAAAAAGTGAACGCCGCGAAATGAGAATGCTCGCGCTCATATGCCTGATGCTTGCAACACCCGTGTTCGCGCAAGGCAGCGGCCCCACGCCCGCATTGGCGAACCGTCAGCTGCCTGATCCCGCACAGGAAGCGGCGGCAACCAATTTGATGCACAGCTTGCGCTGCATTCAATGCCAGGGCCAATCCATCGCCGATAGTGATGCGCACATGGCGAGTACGATGCGCGCGGAGGTTCGGCAACAAATCGCAGCGGGGCAAAAGCCCGAGGCCATTCGTGGCTGGATGATCGCGCGCTACGGTGAATGGGTCAGCTTTGAACCTGATATGAAGGGGGCAGGGCTGTTGCTTTGGTTTACCCCCTTGTTGGTCCTGATCGCTGGCATATGGCTGGCGCGCGGGCTATTCCGGAGGGGCGCATGAACGGTTGGTTTGCACTTGGCATTTTGGCGGTATTCAGCCTAGCCGTGCTCGTCTGGAATGTCCGATCGTCGAAAGGTTTGTGGCAGATTGCCGCAGCTGTCATTCTATTGGGGATGACGGGATATGCGCTTCAGGGACGGCCCACGACGCCATCGTCACCTGCTAAGCCACTGGCGGCAAGCGAAGTCGCCGCAACCCAGCTTGTCGACATACGGGCAGACATGGACCAAAGTTTTGGCAGCGCAAAGCGCTGGCTTGTTACCGCGGACTCATTTGCCAAGCAGGGCGATTACCCGCTTTCCGCAACCTATATTCAAGCCGGCTTGCGCAAAGACCCCAACAACCCGGATTTGTGGTCCGCATTGGGTTTGCAACTGATGCTCGCAAGCGAAGGCCAAATGTCGCCTCCGGCGCAATTGGCATTTGATAAGGCGCGGGCAATCCGGCCCAATTATCCTGCGCCATATTATTTCGCGGGGCTTGCGCGGCTCTTTGCCGGTGACCTCGACGCGGCCATTTTGCTCTGGGAAAAGACCGTGTCACTGGCGACACCGCAAGCCAAGTGGAAGGCACGTATTGAGTCGCAACTGCAAGCGGCGAAGGCATTGCAGGCGCAGGCCGCTAATGCCCAAGCCGCGAATGCAACTAAGTAGCTGATATAAATTATTTTTGCTATAAATGACCAGCTTTATTGCTTTGTTGTGATGGGTTGGTGGCCATGCTAATGCGCGCGTCCTGACTGCTTTTAGGGGCATTCGGGGCAAACGCCGGGGAAACGAAATGGTTGGACCGCAAGCCGCAGACGATTTTGGTCATAGCGAACAAGATCATCATGCAAGTCATGCCCCGAAGGGGTCGTTGCTCGCCCTGTGCGTTGGCACAGTTGGCGTTGTGTTTGGCGACATCGGGACCAGCCCGATCTATGCTTTCCGCGAAACATTCGCCGGACATCATCCCATCACCCCCGACCCTATGCACATTAATGGCGTGCTAAGTCTCGTTTTTTGGTCGATGATGATCGTTGTGACATTCAAATATGTCTTCACGATCATGAAAGCCGACAACAAGGGCGAGGGCGGAAGTCTTGCCCTTCTCGCGCTGATTAACCGGCAGACTGCAGGTGCAAAATGGACAGCGCCTTTCGTAATGCTAGGTGTTTTTGCGACCGCTCTTTTCTATGGCGACTCCATGATCACGCCGGCGATGTCGATCCTGTCCGCGGCGGAAGGTCTGAAATATGTCAACCAAGGCTTTAGCGACTGGATCCTGCCCATATCCGTCGTGATTATTGGTGCACTTTTTGCGTTCCAGTCGCGTGGTACGGCCAAGGTTGGTGCATGGTTCGGGCCGATCATGCTCGTCTATTTCGCAACGCTCTCCGGCCTTGGCATTATGCATCTGACTAAGATGCCATTGATCATTCTGGATGTGATCAACCCGATGAACGCATTTTACTTTTTTTACGTTGATGGCTTCCGCGCGTTTGTCGCGATGGGCACTGTGGTGCTTGCCGTTACCGGAGCCGAGGCGCTCTATGCCGATATGGGGCATTTTGGACGGCGCCCAATCAAGTTCAGCTGGCTGTTCTTCGTTCTGCCAGCGTTGATGCTGAACTATGTGGGGCAGGGGGCGATGATCTTGTCGATGACGCCTGAGGAAGCCCAGATGGCCATTCGGGACCCGTTCTTCCTGATGGTGCCGGACATCATTAGCACGCCCGTTATCATATTGACGATTTTGGCCGCGATTATCGCCAGCCAGGCCGTGATTTCGGGTGCATTCTCGTTGACCCAGCAAGCCATTCAATTGGGCTTCATGCCGCGCTTGAGCATTTTGCACACCAGCGAAAAAGCCGCAGGCCAGATTTACATTCCGGCAATCAACTGGGGGCTGGCGGTGATGGTCCTCTTGCTGGTGCTTTTCTTCCAGTCTTCGTCAAACCTTGCCGCTGCTTATGGCATCGCGGTTACGGGTGCGATGTTTATCGATACCTGCCTTATTGCGGTCGTGCTCTTGTCGCTTTGGAAATGGCCAAAGTGGAAAGCCATTCCGATCTTGGCGCTGTTCTTCATCGTCGACTTTGCCTATTTCGGTGCAAACCTGCTCAAGGTTCCTTCGGGTGGCTGGGTGCCGCTGCTGATTGGTTTGGTGATCTTCACCTTGCTGACGACTTGGTCACGTGGACGCGCGCTGATGCGGGAGCGTATGGCAGAAAGCACGATGCCGATGGAAATCTTCATCAAATCGGCTGCAAACAGCGCGACGCGGGTTCCGGGCACGGCGATTTTCATGGCGTCGGCCGCGAGCGGCGTTCCTTCGGCTTTGCTGCATAACATCAAGCACAACCGCATATTGCATGAACGCGTCATCATTCTCACGGTGCAAATCGAAGATGTTCCCTTTGTCGAAACCGGCGAACGGATTATCTGCAAAGACCTTGGTGAAGGTTTCTATCGCGTCAAAATGCGCTTTGGCTTTTTGGAAGAAACCAATGTCCCTGCAACGCTGGATATGGTCGATCTGTGCGGTCCAAAGTTTGATATGATGCACACCAGCTTCTTCCTGTCGCGGCAGACGCTGATTGCGTCGAAAATCCCAGGCATGGCGATCTGGCGTGAAAAGATTTTCGCATGGATGTTGCGCAATGCGGCAAACGCCATGGAGTTCTTTAAGCTGCCCAGCAACCGGGTGGTCGAACTGGGAAGCCAAGTCGAAATTTAATGGCCTAAGCCGCGACGCGCGTGTGTTGTCGCAAAATCGCTTGAACCTTTTTGTTTCGACCAACACGAACAAAAAAGGAACTTCGATTGGAAGATCGTATGTCGGTTTTGTCATTGCTGTCGGCGGATAGCTTCGCCGATTTGAAGGAAATGTGGCAATCCGTCGATTTCGACCGGCTTGGCATCACCTTGGATGACGGCAGTAATCCGGGGAGCGCATCGGGCAGTCTGCTCTTTAGCGGCGTCGCCTTTAGCTATGCTTAGCTATGCGTTGCAGGCGTGCCCTGCGCCAGCGGCAACGCACCACATTTTTTGTAACGCTAACCTTTCCGATATTCAGTCTGCGGTACACATTGATTTGGGCCCAGCGGTCGCATCTGGCCGCACTGTTCCCGCAATTGTTCAGGCTATGCTGGAGCTTGGCGAGGTTCTGGGACGCAACCTGGTTATCAAGGCCGTGTTTTGGTCTCCGGCGGCTGTTGTTTCGGGATATGATTATTACGCAGAAGCTGTGCCGCAATATGCCCAAGGTGCGGGCTTTTCGGCGTTGCTGTGCGTTGGCTTTGACATGTCGACAACCGGTGTTGTCGAAACCAACGGATTGGCGTGGCTATGCGATCAGGAACTTAGCTTCACGCATCCGCAGCTGCCTGCGCATGAAGCTATGCGTTATGTGGTGCGCCTTGTGCACGACCTTGCTACGCAAGGGGCATATGATCGCGCACTTGAGCTGCCCGGATTGCATGCAGATGAGGTTGTTGTCGTGACGCCCAGCCCTGAGGAGGGCACAGTAAATGCACGCTTGGTTACCGGTAAAGACGCCGTAAACTCCGCCCAATAGTATATAAGTCGCGCCATTTGGCTGGCAACTAAATGAATGTGCATAAATTTTATACTGGACGAATGTTGCTTTGAATGGCTATCGCCGCAACATAATGTCTTTGTATGACGCGACCTTGCTTCTTCTACGACTTACACGCCCTTAGGCGTGCGCTTGATGTCGGCATCGTTCGGCAGGCCGCCTAAGGGCTTCATGAAACCCCGCCAAGTGTTACAGCCCACATGATGGGCGCAATAGTGAAGTTGCAAAGAACATGATGTTATCCGATCCATCTCGTAAATACCGCGCATTCCCGCAAGTTGACCTGCCTGACCGTCAGTGGCCAAGCCGTACAATAGACGCTCCGCCACGTTGGCTTTCGACCGACCTGCGCGATGGCAATCAGGCGCTGATCGACCCGATGGGCGCAGAGAAAAAGCGCCGGTTTTTTGATCTTCTCCTGAAAGTGGGCGTGAAGGAAATCGAAGTTGGTTTCCCAAGCTCCGGTGCGACAGATTTCGATTTCATTCGTGGCTTGGTCGATGGCGGAAGCATTCCCGATGATGTGACGATCCAGAGCCTGACGCAGTCACGGCGCGACCTTATTGAGAAAACGTTCGAAAGCATGGCGGGCGCACCGCGTGCGATTGTGCATCTCTATAATGCCGTCAGCCCCGCGTGGCGCGACATTGTCTTCAACCTCGACAAAGCGGGCGTGAAGGCCATCGCGGTTGAAGGCGCGCATATGTTGATGGAGCAAGCCGCGCGTTTCCCCGAAACCGATTGGCATTTTGAATATAGCCCCGAAACCTTCTCCACCGCTGAGCTCGAATTCAGCCTTGAAGTAAGCGAGGCTGTGATGGAGGTTTTGAAGCCGACCGCTGCCAAGCCACTGATCCTGAATTTGCCCGCCACCATCGAAGCCGCGATGCCCAATGTATATGCCGACCAGATCGAATGGATGTGCAAACATATCAGCGCGCGTGATGCCGTCGTCATCAGCTTGCATCCGCATAACGACCGGGGTAGCGGCATCGCTGCGGCGGAACTTGGCCTGTTGGCGGGCGGCGACCGGATCGAAGGTTGCCTGTTCGGCAATGGTGAACGCACGGGCAATGTCGACCTCGTCACGCTGGCGCTGAATATGTATACGCAAGGGCTGAACCCAGGCCTTGATTTCAGCAATATCGATGAAGTCATTCAGACCGTGGAATATTGCAATCAACTGCCGGTCCATCCGCGCCATCCATATGCCGGCGAATTGGTGTTCACGGCCTTTTCCGGATCACACCAAGACGCCATTAAGAAAGGTTTTGCCGCGCATGAACGGCAAAATGACGAAATCTGGCGAGTTCCTTATTTGCCGATCGATCCCGCTGATCTGGGGCGCTCATACGAAGCCGTCATCCGCGTGAATTCGCAAAGCGGCAAGGGCGGTGTGGCCTGGGTTATCGAGCAGGACCACGGCCTCAAATTGCCGAAGCGTATGCAGGCCAATTTCTCAACCACGGTACAGGAATTGTCCGACACCACTGGCCGTGAATTGACCAGTGCCGATATCTGGGAAGCGTTTGAAAAGCGCTATCATCTGAAAGGTGAAGGGCGCTTCCGGTTGCTCGACTTCCGCGAGAGCCAAAGCCAGCGTCAACTGGATGAGCGTATCTTCGCAGGCAACATCCGCATAGATGGCGTCGAACAAAGCGTGAGCGGTCGCGGCAATGGACTTATCTCAAGCCTTGCCAACGCCCTTGAGGAAGCTCTGGGAGGCCCGCTGGACATCATTGACTATAGCGAGCACGCAATCGGCCACGGCACCGACGCACGCGCTGCTGCCTATGTTGAGTGCCGCGTTGGCGATGGGCCGATTTTATTCGGTGTCGGGATCAGCAGGGATGTCGCAACGGCATCCGTTCGCGCGATTTTGAGCGCGGCTAACGGCGCGTAAGTCGTTCTAAGGTGGGCGTGCATGAAAAATCACGCCCACCTAACCTTACGTAATGGCTTGTTACGTACCACCCATTTGACAGCCGCAATGTGCAGGCGCTAACCCTCATTTAAATGCTCAATTAACAAGGGATTCGGCGCATGGCACTTCCGGCAATTTTCGACAATCTTCGTCTTCCGGTGATTGGATCGCCGCTTTTTATCGTTTCAGGTCCAGAGCTGGTGATTGCACAATGCAAGGCCGGTGTTGTCGGTTCATTTCCGGCGCTCAATGCGCGTCCGGCCAGCCAGTTGGACGAATGGTTGCATCAGATCACTGAAGAACTCGCCGCACATAACCGCGATAATCCCACGCGCCCTGCCGCGCCTTATGCCGTGAACCAGATCGTCCATAAATCGAATAACCGGTTGCAGGAAGATTTGGCCGTCTGCGCGAAATGGCAGGTTCCGATCACGATCACGTCGCTTGGCGCGCAGGAAGAACTGAACCAAGCCGTACACAGCTGGGGCGGCATTGCGTTTCATGACGTTATCAATGACCGTTTCGCACATAAGGCAATCGAGAAGGGCGCAGATGGCCTTATTCCCGTTGCTGCGGGCGCTGGCGGACATGCTGGCGTAACCTCACCTTTCGCTTTGATGCGCGAAATTCGCGAATGGTTTGATGGTCCCGTGGCATTGTCCGGATCGATTGCGCACGGTGCGTCCGTGTTGGCCGCGCAAGCCATGGGTGCAGATTTTGGCTATATCGGCAGCGCGTTCATCGCGACGAAGGAAGCCAATGCCGTTGACGGCTACAAAGATAACATCGTTGAAGCAAAAGCTTCCGACATTGTTTATTCGGACCTATTTACCGGCGTTAGCGGCAACTATCTGCGCCAGTCGATCGAACGCGCAGGGATGGATCCCAACAATCTGCCAAAGGGCGATATTTCCACAATGAACTTTGGTTCGGGCGGCAATAGCGAAGCCAAGGCTTGGAAGGATATCTGGGGCTCAGGCCAGGGTATCGGCGCGATCAAGGAAGTGCAAACCGTGGCACAATTTATTGATCAGCTAGAGGCAGAGTATCGCGCAGCCAAGGTTGCTTTGGATGCAGCTTTCCGGGGCTAATTATATCCCCGACATGGCGTAGCCAGCAATATATGCATATGACGCCGCAAAGGCACAAAGCGAGGAAAATCTCCCCTTTGTGCTTTTGCGGCGTTTTATTTTTGATCGTTAGCTGGCCTTTTCAAAGGCGACGCTGATGTCCAAGATAACGTCATCCGAAATCATCGGAACGGCATAGCTAATGCCAAATTCGCTGCGTTTGATGACAGAGGTGGCATGAAAGCCGACGGTTGGTTTCTTATTGAACGGATTGTTGCCAGCCCCTGAAAAGGTCGTATCGAGCACGACTGGCTTGGTGATGCCGTTCAGGGTTAGGTTACCCGTGATTTTCGCTGTCGTACCCTTGGCGACCACGCTGGTGGACACGAACTTTGCGTCCGCTGGCGCTGGGCCGAAAAAGTCAGCTTTGCCGCCTTCTTTGCCAGCACGAAGCAAATGGCCCGTGAGGCCCGCGCTCGCGGTTGTGACTTTGCCTATAGGAATAGTGATATCGACCGTTGAAGCGTTTGGCTTTGCAGGGTCCAGAACCAATGTCCCCGTCGCATCGCCGAAGATGCCAAAATAGTCGTTGAAGCCGAAATGGCTAACCCGCCAGCCGATCAGCGTGTGTCCGGGATCGGTGCTGTACGTTCCTGCGGTCACGCGCGTGACATCTACCACGCCGGGGGTTTGTGGTGCGCTCTGTGCGATGAGCGGGACAGCAGCGAAGAGGGGAAGGGCACATAAAAGCTTGCGCATAAAATTGCTCCAGACATGAAAAAGGGGAGGCACCAGTGTCGATGCCTCCCCTTAAACTGTCAAGATGCGAAGAAGCTCAGTTTTTCGCTTGATCAACCAACTTATTCTTGGCGATCCAAGGCATCATGGCGCGCAGTTTTGCGCCAGTTGCTTCGATTGGATGCGCGGCAGCGGCTTTGCGTGCGGCCTTGAGTTCAGGTTGTCCCGCACGGTTGTCCAGAACGAAGTTCTTCACAAAACGGCCGGACTGAATGTCCGCAAGAACGCGCTTCATTTCCGCTTTGGTTTCGTCGGTAATGATGCGCGGGCCAGTCGTGATGTCGCCATATTCTGCGGTGTTGGAGATGGAATAGCGCATGTTAGCGATGCCACCTTCATATAGCAGGTCAACGATGAGCTTCGTTTCGTGCAAGCATTCGAAATAGGCCATTTCAGGGGCATAGCCCGCCTCAGTCAGCGTTTCGAAGCCGGCTTGGATAAGGTGCGTGATGCCACCGCAAAGGACGGCCTGTTCACCGAACAGATCGGTTTCGCACTCTTCGCGGAAATTGGTTTCGATGATACCGCTGCGTCCGCCGCCAACGCCGCTTGCATAAGCAAGCGCGATGTCATGCGCATTGCCCGATGCATTTTGCGCGACCGCGATAAGGCAAGGCACGCCGCCGCCTTTTTGATATTCGCTTCGCACGGTATGGCCGGGGCCCTTTGGCGCGATCATGATGACATCAATGTCTGCGCGTGGTTCGATAAGGCCAAAATGGACGTTCAGGCCATGGGCAAAGGCAAGCGCCGCGCCGGGCTTTATATTTGCATGCAAGTCATCCGCGTAAATGGCGGCCTGATGCTCGTCAGGTGCCAGCACCATCAAGATATCGGCCCAAGCTGCTGCATCGGCATTTGCCAATACCTTGAAGCCAGCAGCTTCAGCCTTTTTCGCGGTGGCCGATCCAGCACGCAAGGCAATGGCTACGTCCGCAACGCCGCTGTCGCGCAGATTCTGTGCATGTGCATGGCCTTGGCTACCATAACCAACAATCGCGACTTTCTTGTCCTTGATCAGGCCAAGATCGCAATCTGCGTCGTAAAATACTTTCATGTTTTAGTCCTTCTGCTTTGCCGTCACCCTGAATGTGTTTCAGGGTCTTACTTTCAACGGCGTAATATTTTGACGATGAAATTTAGCTGCCTTCGGCTCCGCGCATCAGGCCGACAATTCCGGTTCTGCCGACTTCAACCAGGCCGACTTCGCGCATCAACGCGACGAACGTGTCGATCTTGTCCGGGCCGCCGGTTATCTCAAAAATGAAGCTGTTGACAGTCGCATCGATCACGCGGGCACGATAAATATCGGCAAGGCGCATAGCCTCAACCCGTTGGTCACCGGTGCCGCGCACCTTAACCAACGCAAGCTCTCGCTCCACATAGGGGCCGGCCTCAGTCAGGTCCGTGACTTTGTGTACCGGGATCAGGCGTTCACATTGCGCAATGATCTGGTCGATGACCGGCGGTGGCCCGCGGGTGACGATGGTAATCCGGCTGATGGCATGGTCTTCGCTGATATCGGCAACGGTCAAACTGTCGATGTTGTAGCCACGCGAGGTAAACATGCCCGCGATCCGCGCGAGCGTGCCTGCTTCGTTATCGACGGTCAGCGTGAGCACATGCCGTTCGGTGAGTTCCTGTTTGATATGCATTATACGAGCGCCTTTGCTTCGTCGTCCATCGTCCCTGATACTTCATCGGAATGCAGGATCATGTCCGTATGGGCCGCGCCTGACGGTATCATCGGGAAGCAATTTGAGGTTTTGTGCACGCGGCAATCGAACATCACCGGGCCGTCATAGGCAAGCATTTCGGCTATGGCATCATCCAGCTTGGCAGGGTCACTGCAACGTATGCCTTTCCATCCATAAGCTTCGGCTAGCGCCACAAAATCGGGCAAGCTGTCTGAATAGCTTTCCGAGAACCGGCTTTCATAGGTCAGCTCTTGCCATTGGCGCACCATGCCCATCCATTCATTGTTCAGGATGAAGACCTTGACCGGCAAACGATATTGGGTCGCGGTTGCCATTTCCTGAATATTCATCTGGATCGACGCTTCTCCAGCGATATCGATAACCAGCGCATCCGGATTACCCATTTGTGCACCGACCGCAGCGGGCAGGCCATAGCCCATGGTTCCCAAGCCGCCGCTAGTGAGCCATTTGTTCGGGGCATCAAAATGGAAATGCTGTGCTGCCCACATTTGGTGCTGCCCAACTTCCGTCGTGATGATCGGCGATTTGTCTTTGGTGGCCGCGAACAAACGTTCAATCGCATATTGCGGCATGATTTCCTGCGTGCTGCCAGCGTAGCTGAGGCAGTCGACTGCGCGCCAGCCTTTGATACGTGCCCACCAGTCGTCCAGCGCCGCGGCTTTATATTTACGGCCTTTCCACACTTCGATCATTTGCCGCATCGCCGCGCCCACATCCGCCACGATGGGCAGATCAACGCGTACCGTTTTGTTGATTGAACTGCGGTCTATATCGATATGGATTTTGATGCTGTCGGGTGAAAAGGCATCCAGGCGACCTGTGACACGGTCGTCGAAACGCGCGCCCAGGCATAGCATCACGTCGCACTGGTTCATCGCCATATTGGCTTCATATGTGCCATGCATGCCAAGCATACCAAGCCATGCGTCGCCGGAGGCAGGATATGCGCCAAGGCCCATGAGGGTTGATGTGACAGGCGCGCCGCACAGTTCGGCGAGCTCCCGCAGGGCTGCACTTGCATCGGGTCCGGAATTGATGATGCCGCCGCCGGTATAAAGGATTGGCGCCTTCGCATTGGCCAGTAGCTCAACCGCGCGATTGATTTCGGCGTAATCGGCTTCGCCTGCAGGACTAAACCGCGACGACGTTGGACGCTTTACGTCGGTGGATGCCGTCGCAACCTGAACGTTTTTCGGAATGTCGATGACAACTGGGCCAGGGCGTCCCTTGGTCGCGATGGCAAATGCCTCGCGCACTGTGGATGCGAGGTCTGCCGGGTCTTTCACAAGGTAATTGTGCTTCGAACAGTGGCGCGTGATGCCGACCGTGTCCGCTTCCTGAAACGCGTCCGAGCCGATTAAGTTGGTGGCAACTTGTCCCGTCAGAACAATGAGCGGAATAGAATCCATGAAGGCATCGGCAATGCCAGTGACGGCATTGGTCGCGCCAGGGCCTGACGTGACCAGCACGACGCCCGGCTTGCCCGTTGAACGCGCGTAACCTTCTGCCGCATGCGCAGCGCCGGCTTCGTGACGGACGAGGACGTGACGGATTTTCTTATGCTGAAACAGCGCGTCATAAATCGGCAGAACTGCGCCGCCGGGATACCCGAATACGGTGTCCACACCCTGTTCGATCAAGGTATCGATCAAAATTTCTGCGCCAGATTTTTCGGGCACTGCAAAGTCCTCGCTCATTATGAAACTGCCCTATGTTGCAGCGCAACACAGTAGGCAAGAGCGGGCTAGCTAAAGATTACAAAATGACATGTCAACGATAATCATTGAAATATTGTTTCAAAATAATGTCTATTTGAATCATTTATTTCATCGATGATACGAGGCCATGCGGCGGGGGCTTGGTTCCTGAACCAGGTAAACTGCCGCTTTGCATATTGGCGGGTCGCAATTTGGCCGCGTTCGATGGCTTCTGCCTCTGACATAGTGCCGCCAAGAAGCGCAGCGATCTCTGGAACGCCAATGGCCCGCATGATTGGCGCATCGTGCGGCATTTGCTGCGCCAATAAGGCTTCAACTTCCTGAATAGCGCCGCTTTGCATCATCTGTTCGAACCGCATGTCGCAACGTTGATACAGCCATTCACGCGGTGGCAAGAGGAGGAGGGGGTGCAGCGAGATGTCTTGCGCGATGCCGCCCGTCTTAATTTTGCGCCATTCGCTGATGCTGCGCCCAGTGCCCTCAATAACCTCAAGCGCTCGGGTGATCCGGATGATATCCGCAGGGCCCAAGGTCGCGGCCATAGTTGGGTCCAGATTTTCAAGCGCCGCATAAGCTTGTGCGACGGGCATTGCCCGAATGCGGGTGCGTAGTTCTGGGTCTCGATCTCCGGTATTGGCGCGATACCGTCGAGTAATGTCTGGATATATAGGCCGCTGCCCCCGACCAGTACAGGCAGCGCGCCTGCGTCATGCGCTTTGCAAATGGCGTCTTTCGCATCATTGGCCCAACGTGCCGCTGAACAGTGCGTTTGGCCATCCAGATATCCGAATAAACGGTGCGGGGCGCTGCGTTGTTCGCTTTCGGTCGGTTGGGCGCTGAGTATCGGCAGGTCGGAATAAACTTGCGCGCTATCGGCGTTTATAATCACGACATTGCGCGACTTCGCCCATTGCAGCGCTAATGCTGTCTTGCCGCTTGCGGTTGGACCCGCAATAAGCGCGACCATCTTTTTAGGATTCGAAATGCCCATCTTAACCCTGATAGCAGCAGATTCTTTGGAAAGCGGCATTATTTCAGAAGCCTGCGACCGATTGGCTGCACATAGCTGCGTTCCAGCGACCACGGACTGGCTTGCGGAGGGCAGGGCCGTGGACATAGTTTTTGACGGCACGCTGGCGCATGCGCGCACTGCGGTTGCTACGCTAGAAGACCGTGTCGATGTCGTCGTCCAACATGAAGAGCAACGGCGCAAAATGCTGTTGGTTTCCGACATGGACAGCACAATGATTACGGTCGAATGTATCGATGAGCTGGCTGACTTTGCCGGAATAAAGCCCGAAATCGCTGCAATTACCGAGCGGGCGATGGCAGGGGAGTTGGACTTTGCAGAAGCGTTAAAGGCCCGGGTTGCGTTGCTGGCTGGGCTTGATGCGGAGATGATTGAGCAATGCCTGCATGAACGCGTCCGCCCTATGCCTGGGGCCGAGACATTGGTACGCACCATGACCGCATGGGGCGCGCATGCCGTGCTGGTATCGGGAGGCTTTACCAGTTTCACAGGCCCGGTTGCGGCCATGCTTGGCTTTGCAGAGGTGCATGCCAATGTCCTTGAAATTGAACAGGGGCGTCTGACGGGGCGTCTCGCCGCGGATATTGTCGATGCGGCAACAAAGCGGCAGGTACTTCAATCCGCGGCAGGGACGCTTGGATT
>JAJTEF010000038.1:15819-22266 GCA_021300355.1 Sphingomonadaceae bacterium
GGTCGGCGACGGCGCCAATGACATGCCGATGATCGCAGAGGCCGTATCGGCCGACGGCCTTGGTGTGGGCTATCATCCACGACCGCAACTTGCCGCTGCAGCCAATTTTGCGGTGCGCCATAATGATCTGACCGCGCTGCTTTTTGCGCAGGGCATTAAGCCCGACGCATGGGCGCGTTGATTACGTGAAACAAATTGAGCGGCGCAGGGTTGATGTTATGATGCCCCAAGCCGTTCTTCCATAGGAGCATAATATGCGTGCATTTCTGCCTGTTCTAATCATCCCGGTCCTCGCGAGCTGTGCGACGCTTATGCCAACTAAGTCCGGTGAAGCGTCCGAAGTCATCACGGCTGAGCTTGCGCGGGGAGATGGCAGCCGGGCAGGCGTTGCAACGATATCGCGGCGTGCGGACGGCCTGTTCCTAAGCCTATCGGCCGAAGCGCCAGCAGAGGGGACTTTTGGCATGCACCTCCACGCGGTGGGAACATGCCAAGGACCGGATTTTACGTCTGCCGGACCACATTGGAACCCCGAGATGAAACAACATGGCCTGGATAATCCAATGGGCGCGCACCATGGTGATTTGCCAAATGTAACGGCTGGCGCTGACCGCAAAATAACATTGGAATTTAAATTGCCCGATTTTGTGATTTCAGGGCCAACCGGGCTGCTGGATGCCGACGGTGGCGCCTTGGTCATTCACGAAAAAGCAGATGATTATAAAACAGACCCCAGCGGGAACAGTGGCAAGCGGATCATCTGCGGTGTATTCAAGTTGGGTAACGGCAGCTGAAGCTAGGTTCAGGACCTATTAAATGCACCATTTTGGCCGTTTTGACGTCATTTTATGCCGAAACGTGCTTATGTATCTTAACGACGACAAGCGCACACATGTTTTGGAAGCTATTGCGCCATCCATGGAAGAGGGGGGACTCTTGATGCTGGGTGCCGCCGAAACCGTCATTGGGCAAACGCAGAAGTTTCGCGCGAGCAGAGCGTTTCGCGGTTTTTACGAGTTGGCGCCGGGCCGGCAAGGCGCGTAACCAGCAAAAGTTTCCCGCACCGGCTGATATTGCGTGCAACGGTGGACTTACCTATGGTCGCCTTATGACCATGATCTGGAACCCATCACCCAATTTTGGCGAGCGCAGCTTGCCGATCACCATGCTTGTTTTGCATTATACCGGCATGCAGTCGGGGGCGGCAGCCATTGATTGGCTTGCGAACCCCGCTTCCAAAGTGTCGGCGCATTATGTCGTCGATGAAGACGGGCAGCTTGTCCATATGGTGCGTGAGGAACAGAGGGCGCAGCATGCCGGGCTTTCCTATTGGCGCGGTGTGACGGACTGCAATAGCGCCAGCATTGGCATTGAGATCGTCAATCCCGGGCATGAATTCGGCTATCGCCCGTTTCCCGAAGCGCAAATGGACACTGTTACGCGATTGGTCGCAGGAATTGTCGGTACCTACGGAATTGATCCGCGAAACGTCGTCGGTCACAGCGACGTCGCGCCAACACGTAAGGAAGATCCGGGCGAACTGTTTGACTGGGAACGTTTGGCAAAGCTTGGGCTTGCTGTTCCGCGTCCGCGGGAAAAGCTGGTTGATCCCGGTTGGCCGGACGCTGCGTTTCTTTTGGCGTTAGAACGTTATGGTTACAGCATATCAGATGGCCGTGCGGCTACGGTCGCGTTTCAGCGTCGTTTTCGCCCCGAAAATATTGAAGGCGTGATTGACGGAGAATGCCGGGCAATATTGCTGAGCTTGCTCTTGGAGTATGAGGGCGGACCTGCTATCTAAGCCATGCCAGAGGGTTGGGCGACCGCCACTTAGTGGGTAACTGCTATGGGGAGGAAAGTCCGGGCTCCAGCGAGGAACGGTGCCGGATAACGTCCGGCGGAAGCAATTTTAGGGAAAGTGCCACAGAAAACAGTCCACCGCATTTCGATGCGGCCAGGTCGAAACGGTGCGGTAAGAGCGCACCGCGCTTTTGGTAACAGAAGCGGCAAGGCAAACCCCACCGGGAGCAAAACCGAATAGGGGCGGCACATGGCATCCTCCTGCCAGTCGCCCGGGTTGGTTGCATGAGTGCCGCAGCAATGCGTCGCCTAGATGAATGGTCGCACATCCGCTTACGCCTTGGCTGCAGCGGAGGACAGAACCCGGCTTACAGACCCTCTGGCTTTTTTCCCCATGCCCAATAAGCGACGCCCAATATGGCAAGGACAACCGCCTCGACAATGATCGGCGGGGCAACGGGGGCGCTGAACCCGTCGAACGCGATACTGACAATGCGGCCGATTAACGTTGCGCTCAAAAGGATGGCAGTTGCAACAAGCGCGCCCCGATGCTGCCGGAAAGCGGCGAACAAGGTGAAGGCACCAATTCCCAAAAACAATCCCCCGACGTCTGCGCGCAGGTTCGCGCGGCCGATATCATCAATTGCTGCAATGCCGCGCCCTGTGAACGCTGCGTCGAAGCTAAACCAATGCTGTGTAGCGCCAAACAGCGCAAACACGCCAATTGCACCCAGTAATACCCGCAATAACATATTCATGACCCCTCCATTTACGCGAACGTCAACATTTACATATTCGCGCCATTATGTGTTCTTCTGCCGAGAAACACATTTTTCAGAGGGAGAAGTCAATGTCGATTGTTGCTCGCGCGAAGAATATCATTTTAAATCCGACGGATGAATGGAATGTCATTGCTGGCGAGCCCGCAACCGTTGGCGGGTTGTTCACCGGATATGCGATGATCTTGGCAGCTATTCCCTTGGCCGCTGGCATAATATTTACCGGCGCATTGGGAATAAATACCGCTAGTCTTGGGGGCATGGGCGGCGGGGCTATGGAATTGGGCTTTGGCGTCATCGCGGCAATGGCGGTGGTGGGATATGTGTTTTCCCTCGTCACGCTTTTTGTGATGTCGTTCCTCGTAAATGCGGTGTCCCCCAGCTTTAACGGCAAGTCCGGCATGGTTCAGTCGACCAAGCTGATGACATATGCATCAACCCCAACTTGGTTTGCGGGGCTGGTTGGCTGGATCCCGATATTGGGTGGTTTAATTTCTTTCGCCGCAATCGCGTATGTCGTTTACCTGATCTATCTGGGGCTGCAGCCTGTGCTCGGTGTTCCTAAGGAAAAGGTCGCGGGATTCACCGTTGTCATCGTGCTCATCTATGTCGTTCTAACTGTCATTATTTCCGGCATCCTGATCGGCATTGCCTTTTCGACCTTGTTCGGCGGCGGGATGATGGGCGGCGCTCTGTCCGGCGCATAAATTGCGTTTACGCCACTAGCAAAATGCGCGTGCCGTCGCTAAGTCGGCGGCATGGTGCGTACCACTCGACGAAATGACTGGGGTTTTCCCCGCTGGCGCGGCTATGGCAGCAGCACCGAAGCGCAACAGGTGCGTCTGTGCGACCGCTATGGTTGTAACAAAGCGGGAAACTGCCCCGCACCGAAATCACCCAATAATCCGGACCGCTGGATTTTCTGTGAAGAACATGCCGGCGAGTATAACCGTGGTTGGGACTATTTCGAAGGTCTGACCAAGGAAGAAGCCGACGAGCGCGAGGCCAATGAGCGCCGCGATTCATCGGGCTACAAAGAATCCGCACATTATGGCTGGGCCGGGTCCGGCGACGGCAGCCGAAGCCGTGATGAAATGCATGCGCTCGATATTCTTGGCCTTGAAAGCGACTCCACGTTTGATGACGCCAAAAAGGCCTGGCGGAAAATCGCCAAGGAAACACATCCAGACGTAAACCCCGGCAACGCCGATGCCGCTAAAGCGTTTCAGGCGGGGCAGGCGGCGTATGACGTTCTGCGCGTTGCCGAAGAACGGCGCGAGTGGAAGGGTTAGTTACTTGCGTGGGCGAAATTGCAAGCGCATAGGGCGCGCGTGATTCGCGCATCTTCGCCTTTCCGGAATATAGCTGCAGCAATGATAGTGCTGGCGCTGGCTTTGCGCGTCATCATTCCGACCGGCTTTATGCCGTCGTCGGAGCGTGGTTTTGCGCTGACCATCTGTACGGGAATGGACACCCAGACCGTCTGGATGGATAAATCGGGTAAGCTGCACAAAGAAGACCCATCAAAAGGTAAATCGGTTGAGCATCAACCTTGTGCCTTTGCGGGAACCGCGATGGCGGCGGATTTTCTGGCCGCTGATTTCCAAATTGCCCTAGCACCGGTTGCGCTCGCCGTTCCTGTTTTTGCCAAACGCGAAGTATCGGTTGGCGCTGGCCTCGCTGCCCCGCCGCCGCCAGCCATAGGGCCACCTTCTTACGTCTAAACTACAGGGCTGCTTTGCGGCCTATCTCTCGTTTAGATTTAGGAAAATGTCATGAAATTATTACCCATTTTGCGCGCGTCCGTTGCGTGCTCTGTTATTGCCATCATTACGCCCGCCGCCGCTGAAGAAGCTGCTGACACTACCATTATAGTCACCGGCCGTGCAGCCGCTGACGAGGCCGATATATCGGCGAACAACACCGCAGGCGGCACCGACGTTGTTAGCCACGAAGATTATGCAGACAAAACCGTTGTGTCGTTGCGTGATACCTTGGCCTTTTCGCCAGGCGTGTATACCCAGCCGCGTTTTGGGCAGGAGGTCCGCATTTCCATTCGCGGTTCGGGTCTGTCGCGTGGCTTCCACATGCGCGGACTGACGTTGCTGCAGGATGGGGTCCCCATCAATCTGGCCGACGACAATGGCGACTTTCAAGAGCTTGAACCCATATTTTTCGACCATTTAGAGGTATATCGCGGCGCGAACGCGTTGAGATTTGGTTCGGGCACATTGGGTGGCGCAATCAACGGCGTTACGCCCACCGGCGACAATGCCGCGGGGCTTTACCTTCGCGGTGATGTTGGCAGCTCTGACTTTTATCGTGGCTTGGCGTCTTACGGAGTGGGTAACGGCGACGCCAATGCTTGGGCAGCGATCAGCGCCGATAGCCACAAGGGGGATCGGCAACATGCCCAGCGGAACTCAATGCGCTTTAACGGAAATGTTGGGCTTAGGATTTCGGATGTCGTGTCGACGCGACTTTACGCAAGCGCGACGACACTTAATCAGGAACTGCCTGGTGCACTGAGCCGCGCAACGGCTTTGTCTGCACCACGAACTGGTAATTTTGTCGGGGATCAGGCGCGCGATATCAATTCGGTTCGTATCCAGAACCGGACCCGTTTCGACTGGGGCAGCAGCCGTCTGGATGTTGGCGCTTTCTTGAACGCCAAAGAATTATATCACCCGATTTATCAGGTCATTGATCAGACATCGACAGACCGCGGCGTGTTCGCCCGTTATGATCGCGAGGGAGACGACTGGAGCGTTACTGTCGGCGGAGAGTCCCGTTGGGGAACAATTGACTCAAAGCGCTTTATCAATGTGAACGGCAAGCGTGGAGCGCTTACCTTCGAAGCCGACCAGACGGCCCGGACGTCGAATATGTATGGAGAGCTGCGTGCAACGCCGGTTGCGGGCGTTACGATCATAGCAGGCGGTATATATGCCGATGGTTTCCGAAAGCAGGTTCAAATCGTTCCTTCTGCCGCAACGGGTGCAGCGTCGTTCGACGCTTTCTCGCCCAAATTTGGCGTCCTCTGGGAACCGTCCGAAGACGTCCAAATTTTTGCCAATTATAGCAAATCCACAGAATTCCCGACCTTCGTTGAACTCGCGCAAATTGCGGCGTTCGTTCCTGTAAAGGAACAAACTGGATGGACAGCCGAAATCGGGACACGCGGGAAAATGGGATGGGCGAGCTGGGATCTTGCCCTGTACCGCGCGAACATAAAACGCGAAATGCTGCAATTTACCGTAGGGCGGGACATCCCCGCCACAACGTTCAACGCCGATAAAACACGGCATCAGGGTGTCGAGGCCGCGTTTAGTGCAGCGCCGACCGATTGGCTGCGCTTCCGGCAGATTTGGCAATATTCCGACTTCCGCTTTGTCGCTGATGCCCAATATGGCAACAACCGGCTGCCTGTGGTGCCAAAGCATGTCTTGCGGTCGGAGCTTCGAATTGGCAGCGACGATTTGCATATTGCGCCGAATGTTGAATGGGTGCCGCAGGGTGCATGGGCAGACTATCGAAACACGACACGCACGACAGGCTATACCCTGTTCGGCTTATCTGCCGGCGCGCGCGTTATGGCGGGGGTCGATCTATTTCTTGATGCGCGAAACCTGACCGGAGAGAAAGCCATTGGCGACGTGTCGGCCGCTATCCTTGCCTCCGCAGCATCCGCCATTTACTACCCGGTTGAACGCCGTGCCATGTACGGCGGCGTCCGCGCGCGGTTTTAGGAGACCAGAAATGGAAAATACGTCTTTCTACCGCACGATCTGGCGTTGGCATTTTTATGCCTCGCTTTTTGTCATGCCGTTGATCCTCGTGCTTGCCACAACAGGCGCAATTTACCTGT
>JAJTEF010000039.1:0-15837 GCA_021300355.1 Sphingomonadaceae bacterium
AATTTCCCCGGTTACGTCCAACTGGGCGGCGGCATCCGCAATCCGCAGACGGTTGAACGCTGGTTCGACATGGGCGTCGCGCGGTTGGTGATTGGTACCGCGGCGCTCAAAGACCCGCAGTTCGTCAAAGAGATGGCGCGCGAATTTGAAGACGGCATTGTCGTTGCGGTCGACGCGCGCGACGGCTTTGTCGCAACCGAGGGCTGGGCCGAGAAATCGGACATGCCGGTGATTGATCTGGCGCGCCGGTTCGAAGATGCGGGCGTGGCGTCCATCCTGTTCACCGATGTGGGGCGCGACGGGATGCTGACCGGATGCAATATCGACGCGACCGTCGATCTGGCGCGGCGCGTGAACATTCCCGTGATCGCCAGCGGCGGGGTGAAGGGTATTGATGACATCCATATGCTCGCGCTGCATGCCAAGGACGGTATCGAAGGCGTGATTACCGGCCGTGCGATTTATGACGGACGGCTGGATCTGGCCACGGCGATTAAAGTAGCGGAGCGGGCGTGACCGTCCGCGTCCGTGTCATCCCCTGTCTCGACGTATCCAATGGCCGCGTGGTCAAGGGCGTCAATTTTGTCGACCTGCGTGACGCCGGTGATCCGGTCGAGCAGGCGCAGGCATATGATGCGGCGGGCGCGGACGAGCTTTGTTTTCTAGATATCGGCGCAAGCCATGAAGGGCGCGGCACGATTATTGATGTGGTCCGCCGTACCGCAGAAGTATGTTTCATGCCGCTGACCGTCGGTGGCGGCGTGCGCAGCGCAGAGGATGCGCGGGCGCTGTTGCTGGCAGGCGCGGATAAGGTCGCGGTCAACAGCGCGGCGGTTGCGCGGCCAGAAGTCGTCGCCGATATCGCCGCACGTTTCGGCAGCCAGTGCGTGGTGGCTTCGGTTGATGCGCGGCGGACGGGTAATGGATGGGAAATCTTCACCCATGGCGGACGCAAGCCAACCGGAATTGACGCGCTCGAACATGCCGTGAGGCTGGCGGAACTTGGCGCGGGCGAATTGCTTGTCACCAGCATGGATCGCGACGGCACACGTGACGGCTATGACCTCGCACTCACCCGCGCGATTGCCGATGCGGTCAACATCCCCGTTGTCGCCAGCGGCGGTGTCGGTAACCTTGATCATTTGGTCGACGGCGTGCGTGAAGGGCATGCGAGCGCAGTGCTCGCGGCGTCGATTTTCCATTTTGGCCAGCACAGCATCGCTGATGCCCATGCGGCGTTACGGGCGGCGGGATTGCCAGCCCGCGGTTGACCCGCGATGCGAAAAAAATTCGCTTCCCGAGTCCTTGACCTGTCATAAAAACACACTATCTGGGCTCCGTTAGCACTCGTCCTGTATGAGTGCTAATGCACATTCATTGCCGTCCCCTGCTTGATGTAGGCGTGGCGGGATGGCGAAACAGAAAAAGGATAGTTCAACATGGCATTTCGTCCATTGCATGATCGCGTTCTCGTCCGTCGGGTCGAGGCCGAAGCAAAAACCGCTGGCGGGATCATCATCCCTGATACAGCTCAGGAAAAGCCACAGGAAGGCGAAGTCGTCTCCGTGGGTACCGGTACACGCGCCGATGACGGCACTGTAACCGCACTCGACGTCAAAGCTGGCGACAAGATCCTGTTCGGCAAATGGTCGGGCACCGAAGTCAAGATCGACGGTGAAGACCTGTTGATCATGAAGGAATCGGACATTTTGGGAATCGTTTCCTAAGCAACGCACATGTTTCCCGGCGCAGGCCGGGATCCAGTCCAAACACAAGAATCTGGACCCCAGCCTTCGCTGGGGCACATCATTAAAGGAAAAATATCATGGCTGCTAAAGACGTGAAATTCGGCCGCGATGCGCGTGAACGCATCCTGCGCGGCGTAGACATTCTTGCTGACGCTGTAAAAGTAACGCTTGGTCCAAAGGGCCGTAACGTTGTTATCGACAAAAGCTTCGGCGCACCACGCATCACCAAGGACGGCGTTAGCGTCGCCAAGGAAATCGAACTGAAAGACAAGTTCGAAAATATGGGTGCACAGATGGTCCGCGAAGTTGCTTCGAAGACCAACGACGTTGCCGGTGACGGCACGACCACTGCAACAGTTCTGGCGCAAGCGATTGTTCGCGAAGGCATGAAGTCGGTTGCAGCGGGCATGAACCCAATGGACCTGAAGCGCGGCATCGACACTGCGGTAAACGCGGTTGTTGCTGACCTTGTAAAGCGTTCGAAGCCAGTTGCTGGTTCTGCGGAAATCGCACAGGTCGGTACGATCTCTGCAAATGGTGAAGCTGAAATCGGTAAGATGATTGCAGACGCCATGGAGAAGGTCGGCAAGGAAGGCGTTATCACCGTCGAAGAAGCTAAGGGCCGTGAAAGCGAGCTCGAAGTTGTCGAAGGTATGCAGTTTGACCGTGGTTATCTGTCGCCATATTTCATCACCAACACCGAAAAAATGTCGGTCGAGTTGGACAACCCATATATCCTCATCCACGAAAAGAAGCTCGGCAACTTGCAAGCCATGTTGCCAATCCTCGAAGCTGTGGTGCAGTCGGGCCGTCCATTGCTCATCATCGCTGAAGACGTTGAAGGCGAAGCGCTTGCAACTTTGGTCGTCAACAAGCTGCGTGGCGGCTTGAAGATTGCTGCGGTTAAGGCACCTGGCTTTGGCGATCGTCGCAAGGCGATGCTGGAAGATATCGCGATCCTCACCAAGGGTGAAATGATCAGCGAAGATCTGGGCATCAAGCTTGAAACCGTTACCTTGGGCATGCTCGGCCAAGCCAAGCGCGTCAGCATCGACAAGGACAACACCATCATCGTCGACGGTGCTGGCGAAACCGATGCGATCAAGGGCCGCGTAGAAGCGATCCGTGCGCAAATCGAAAACACAACCAGCGATTATGACCGTGAAAAGCTGCAAGAGCGTTTGGCGAAACTCGCCGGCGGTGTTGCCGTGATCAAGGTCGGTGGTTCGACCGAAGTTGAAGTGAAAGAGCGCAAGGACCGCGTTGATGACGCGCTGCACGCAACCCGCGCAGCCGTTGAAGAAGGCATCGTCCCAGGCGGCGGTACTGCACTTCTGTACGGTACAAAGGCTCTCGAAGGCCTCAAGGGCGTCAACGACGACCAGACACGTGGTATCGACATCATCCGCAAGGCGATTGTTGCTCCACTGCGTCAGATCGCAGCCAACGCCGGATATGACGGTGCAGTTGTCTCGGGCAACCTGCTTCGTGAAAACGACGAAACCATGGGCTTCAACGCATCGACCGACGTTTACGAAAACCTCGTAGCCTCGGGCGTTATCGACCCAACCAAGGTTGTCCGTACAGCGTTGCAAGACGCGGCATCGGTTGCTGGTCTGTTGATCACCACCGAAGCTGCCATTTCCGACGCGCCAGAAGATAAGGCTGCTGGCGCCGGCGGCATGCCAGGCGGCATGGGCGGAATGGGCGGCATGGGCGGTATGGACTTCTAATCGTCCAACGCTTTTTGAAGCACACAAAATGGGCCGGAGGGGAAACCTTCCGGCCTTTTTTGTTGTGTGGTTATTGTGTGCCGCGGCGTTGTTCGGCGATGCGTTCGGCGGTGAGGAGCAAGGCTTCTAGGTCAGCCAAGTCGATGTCGAAGGTCTCATGGGCTTCATGCACGGCTTGATCGATGTCGGCGCGCAAGAGGCCAACGGGCAGGGCGGGTGTGGCCGCCGCGCGATGTGGATAGCTATGGCCGCTGAAACGGTGGAATAACCATCCTGCCACAAGCAATGCCGCGGAATTGGCGGCGACGATCGACAGGGGATATACATAGCCCGCGTCGACAATGGCCTGGCCACCCAAAATGGTCGTGATGGCGACAGCGCCGCTGGGTGGATGCAGGCAACGCAGCAACGACATCAATAAGATCGACGCGGCCACTGCAATGGCGATCGCGGCAAAGGTGACGGGTACCATATGCAGCACCGTCACGCCGACCAACGCGGAAATGACATTGCCGCCGAACACGGGCCATGGCTGCGCCAATGGGCTGGATGGCACCACGAATACAAGCACCGCCGATGCGCCAATGGGGGCAATCAGGAACGGCAAAGCAGGGAATATGTCCTGAATGCCAAGTCCCGCAAGTGCGGCGACAAGGACGCCAAGGCCAGCACCGGCACATGCGATCAACCGGTCATGCAAGCTTGCGCCGGCAAGTTTCGGTACAAAAAGGCGCCACCGGCCCGATGTTTCTCCGGTCGCCATGCGCTTAAGCGCTCATATGCTGCAGCATCTCGCCCATTTTCTGGTGGAGCATATTCATGCCCTTCAACGGGCGAACCATGACCTTGAAATGGGTGATAAGGCCATCATCATCGCAGGTGATCATGTCGATGCCATTGATCGCGATACCGTCGATCACGGTTTGGAATTCAAGAATGGCGCTGTTTTCGCGGTGCCATTCGCCGACATAGGCAAATTCGGCATTGCCGAGCGTGTGGCCAGCGGCGGCGAGATATTTGGCGGTGATCGCCTTGCCCATTTGCGGCGAGTGGACGACGGGGCTTTCAAAAACGCAGTCGTCGTGCAGGATCGCGGATATCGTATCGACATCGCGTGACAGGGCAACTGTGTGCCAGATTTCGGCGGCGTTATGGGGCATGTCGTGTTCTCCTATACCGTAGTGCTGAGCCTGTCGAAGCACGCCTGTCGGGGGTAGTGCTACACCCGATAAGCGCCCTTCGACGGACGCAGCCGCGTTGCGGCTGCTGCTCAGGGTACGGTGTTTATTAATATCCCAGATCTAGGTTTACCATTGGCTCAAGCGGCGCGCCTTGGCGGTAGCGCTCCAGATTTTCGAAGAAGCGTGTTGCAGAACGCAAGAACATTTTGTCCTGCGCGCGGCCCGACAGGTGCATGGTGACATGCGCGTTGTCGAGGCTCCATAACGGGTGATCGGCGGGCAAAGGTTCGGGCGTCGTCACATCCAGAAACGCATTGGCGATGTGGTTGTCCTGCAACGCAGTGACCAACGCGTCCTGATCAATGACGGAACCGCGCGCGATGTTGATGAGCGTTGCGCTATTTTTCATCGCGGCAAGTTCGTCTGCGCCAATCATGCCGTCGGTTTCCGCAGTGGCAGGAACGGCAAGGATGACCCAATCAAAATCGCCCAATTGCGCGCGCCATTGATCGGGCGTCAGCGTGTTTGGACCCGCCGAGCGGCGCACGATGGTGACATCGACGCCAAAGGGCTTCAGCCGCTCTTCAATCAGCTTCCCAATCGCGCCATAGCCCAGCAGCAAAGCCTTGGAACCGAACAGTTCAACCTTGCCGGGCGAATCGAGCAGCCATTCACGGCGTTCCTGCGCGCGGACAACTTCGCGGTAGTTTTTGGCGACGGTCAGCATGCCCATGACGACATATTCGGCGATGGTAATCGCGTTGATGCCTGCACCATTGGTGACAACACAGCCCTGCGCCTTCAACTGTGCCAGCGGCATGCCGTCGACGCCGGCATAGATGCTGTTCAGCCATTTCATGTTGGTCGCGGCATTGATGACCGTGGCCATATCGCCCTTGTCATACATGTCGAACCAGCCGATCTCGGCCTGCGGTGCGAGGGCGAGTGCCTCTTCCTTGGACATGAAGAAATGCGGTTCGATCCAATCGGGCAAGCGCGGTTCAATCAGGGGACGCACAAGGCCCGACATCACGAGTTTCGTTTTGGTCATGCGGCAAAAGCCTTCCAAGTTACAAAGATTAAGAACGGGATGCCGACAAGATCGGTCATCGCAATGGTTTTCAGCGTGGGCGGCGAGCCTGCAGACCAATAGAGAACCAAGAATGACACCATGCTGACGCCGACGCCAACGCTGGCAATGCGGCGGCTCGCCGGGTCAAAAGCAGCCCAGACAGCAAGCAGAAAGATAACGAGGAACAACGCAGCGCGATGATGCAGCAACAGAAACAAGGGGTTGTCGCTAGCGACGCGGTAAAGCTGCCCAATCATCGCCGGACGGAATAGCGCCAGCGCGGGCAACGCGTGGATAGCCGCAAGGATGAGCCAAGCAATTTTGAGCATCATATATCCAACTTCCAATCCCACCCAAGCGGGTCGCCGTCCATGACTTCCACGCCTTTGGCGATGAGGTCGTCGCGGATGGCGTCAGACTTGGCGAAGTCTTTTTCGGCGCGCGCTTCTTTGCGCAGCAGCAGGGCGGTTTCGATTTCGGCTTCGGTAATAACGGCTGCTTTGGGGCGGATGCGTAGGTCCGTGCGGCTTAGACTTTGAAGGTTCAGACCCAGAACTGCGTCCATCTCCGCAATCGCGCCAAGATGCTGTGCAGCGTCGACCTTTTTCAAGCCGATGAGCGTTTCTAGCGATGTTATTGCGATAGCCGTGTTGAGGTCATCTTCCACTGCAGTGGCGAAGTCTTTAAGCGCCACCGAAATCCCCGGAGCAACGTCACCCTGAACTTGTTTCAGGGCCCATTTATCAGCTTCAACGGTCGGTTCGTTGGGCACGATGGATGCTGAAACAAGTTCAGCATGACGGGTTTGGGTATCAGCATGACGGGCCTTGAGGTTTGAGACAGCCATCACCATCCGCTTCAACCGCACCAGCGCCGCCTGCAAACCTTCCCAGCTAAACTCCAGCTCGCTGCGGTAATGCGCTTGCAGGCACATCAGGCGGTAGGCGAGGGGGTGGAAGCCCTTGTCGATCAGCAATTGCACGCGCAGGAACTCGCCCGACGATTTGCTCATCTTGCCGCTGCGTTCGATCAGGAAGTTGTTGTGCATCCAAAATTGTGCGCCGCTGTGGTCACTGCCGCAGCGCGCCTGGTTTTGCGCGATTTCATTGGGGTGGTGAATTTCGCGATGGTCGATGCCGCCGGTGTGGATGTCAAACGGCAGGCCAAGCAGCGCCTCTGACATGACCGAGCATTCCAGATGCCAGCCCGGCGCGCCTTTGCCCCATGGGCTGTCCCATTCCATTTGCCGCGTTTCGCCCGCTGGCGTCTTGCGCCAAATGGCAAAGTCGGCGGCGTGGCGTTTGCCTTCGACCTCTTCGATGCGGCCTTCTCCGTCCTCGGTCTTGGCGCGCGCCAATGCGCCATAATTGGCAACGGTCGAGGTGTCGAAATACAGGCCTGATTCCAGTTCGTAGCAATGCTTGTCGGCAATGCTTTCCGCGTAGGCGATCATCGCGGGCACATATTCGGTCGCAATCGACCAATGCGCGGGCTGACGGATGTTCAGCGCCTTGATGTCGTCCCAATAAGCTTGCGTATAATGCTTGGCGATGTCCCAGATCGACTGCGCTTTTTCCGCCGCCATCTTCTCCATCTTGTCCTCGCCCGCGTCAGCATCGTCGGTCAGATGGCCGACATCGGTGATGTTGATGACATGGGTGAGCTTATAGCCCTTATATGACAGCACCCGGCCAAGCGTGTCGGCAAAAACATAGGCGCGCATGTTGCCGATGTGCGGGTAATTATAGACCGTCGGGCCGCAGGTATAAACGCGCGCCTCGGGCGGGTCGTTAGGGTCACCTTCGGTTCCGGGATGGACGGGTGTGAAGGTTTGCAGTTGCCGGGTCAGGCTGTTAAAGAGTTTAAGCTCGGACATGGTTTGGCGATGCTGGAAATGGGTGCGTAGGTCAACCCACCTCCAATCTCTCAAAGTCACCCTGAACTTGTTTCAGGGTCTTACTTTGTCCACCGCCGTCAAAAAAGTAAGATGCTGAAACAAGTTCAGCATGACGGTAATTAAAGTTTAAAAGGGCCGAATATCGGCGTGTATCCCAATTCACCTACATATGGTCGAGATTACATCCGCGCTCCAACAATATCGGGCGGAGCGCGCGATATGCCGCGGGGGTCTTGTTCAGCGGGATCGTGGGATAAAGATGATGGACGATGTGATATTGCATGCCCGATGACCAGATATTGCCCATGCGGCTTTTGAAGGCTCTGGTGTCCTTATAGCGTCCTTTTTCGGCGCCGGGATGATGCGGAGCCCAGCTGAGGTAGAAGGAAATATAGGTCAGCGCCAAATGCCGCGGCAGCCACCACAGCAACGCGGCCTCTATCGCATAGCCGCTCAGTGCCAAAGCGGCGAGAATGCCGAAGAACAATGTTTTGCTGATAATCGCATCCGTCAAAGCGGACTTGGCGGCTGGACTGTCCCACTGCTGCAACAGCTGGCCATAGCGGTTAAAGCCCCCTTCGGCGCGGGGTTGGCGGTTGACGATGGTTTTCCATAATGCCTGCAACGGACCGGTTGCGTGGGTCGAATAATCGGGGTCCAACAACGGATCATTGGCGTGCTTATGATGCGCCATATGCGTGATCCGCGCCGTGCGCAGGGGAAGTGTTAACGGAATGAGCGACCAGTGTCCGACAAGATCGTTAAACCATTCCAGTTTTGATCCTTTGGGCGCGATGATATAATGTTGGGCATCATGCGAGGGCAGGTAGCTTGCCGTGATATTGATCGTCGCGATGATGAAACCAAGCCACAACGGCATAATGCCGGTAAAGACCAACGGCCATAATGCGATCCAAATGGCGGTGTTCGTGATGCCCCAAAACACCATGAGCCATGGAAAGCTGCCCATAAACTGTTCGGCAATTGCCTTTTCCCGCGCGCGCAGGCTTTGACTATTCATATCCATTTGCCCCGGTATGTCGCGATCAAGCCCAGCACCGTTCCGATAATCAGACCGAATTGGAGTGGCGACAACGCAAAGGGTGCGTTCACATCCAGCCGGACCATCACTTGCGCAACCAAAGGCGCAAGGAAGGCGAGGCCAAAGAACAATGGCCCGAAAAAGAAGAGGGACTTCACTACTGACATTGGTGTCGACGATGCTGGAAATGCGCGATTAGGTCAAGGCAGCTTGCGCGATCGAAACTCCCGCCTCCAACCGTCACCCTGAACTTGTTTCAGGGTCTTACTTTCGCGGAGGTAAGGGCGAAAAAAATTAAGACCCTGAAACAAGTTCAGGGTGACAGAAATTTGTATAGGGCTGCTGTTTTCTAAAACCCGTCCCCACGGATCGCTTGCCCACGCCGCGGCGTGGCTGTGTGAAAGGCCAGCCTATTCCTCGTCAAACAAGCCGGCGAGTTGTTCGATCATCGTGCCGCCCAATTGTTCAACGTCCATGATGGTGACGGCGCGTTTGTAATAACGGGTGACGTCATGGCCGATGCCGATCGCGACCAATTGCACAGGGGATCGCGTTTCGATCATTTCGATAACCTTGCGCAAATGCTGTTCCAGATAGCCGCCATGGTTGACCGACAATGTGCTGTCATCAACTGGCGCACCGTCGGAAATGACCATCAAAATGCGGCGGTCTTCTGCGCGGGCGATCAGGCGGTTGTGCGCCCATAGCAAAGCTTCGCCGTCGATATTCTCTTTCAGCAAACCTTCACGCATCATCAGGCCAAGGTTGCGCTTGGCATGACGCCATGGCTCATCGGCTTTTTTGTAGACGATGTGGCGCAAGTCGTTGAGGCGGCCGGGCATGGGTTGCCGTCCAGCCGCGAGCCAATCTTCACGCGCTTGGCCGCCTTTCCACGCACGGGTGGTGAATCCCAAAATTTCGGTTTTAACACCGCAGCGTTCCAGCGTGCGTGCCAATATGTCGGCGCTGATCGCCGCGATGCTGATCGGCCGTCCGCGCATCGATCCGCTGTTGTCGATAAGCAAGGTCACCACGGTGTCGCGGAAATCGGTTTCGCGTTCGATCTTGTACGACAGCGAGCTGCCCGGCGAGACGACGATGCGCGCGAGCCGCGCTGCGTCGATCATGCCTTCTTCCTGATCGAAATCCCAGCTGCGGTTTTGCTGCGCCATCAGGCGGCGTTGCAGACGGTTGGCTAGCTTCGTCACCACCGATTGCAGGTTGGACAATTGCTGGTCGAGATAGGCGCGCAGCCGGTTCAGCTCTTCTTCGTCGGCAAGCTCGGTCGCGGTGATGGTCTCGTCATATTTGGTCGACCAGATTTTGTAATCGCTTTGCGGCAGATGGTCCCAATTGCGGCGCTGCGGGGTGACGGGCTGCATGCCGTCATCGCCCATTTCGCCGTCGGCACCGTCCTGATCGTCCATATCCTCGCCGTCATAATCGGCCTCGGTTTCTTCGCCTTCGCCCTGTTGCGGTTCAGCGCGCGCTTCGGCTTGGCCAGCTTCGCCTTCGCCATCATCGTCGCTGTCGCCATCTTGGTCTTGGCTGTCCTCGGTATCATCGCCGCCTTCATCCGCATCGGACGGGTCGACGTCGCCCTCGGTCAGGTTCAGATGCTCGAGCATTGATTGCGTGAGCGCGGCAAATGCACCCTGATCGTCGAGCGCGAGGGCAAGTGCATCAAGGTCGCTGCCTGCCTTTTCCTCAATCCAGCCACGCAGCATATCGACGCCCGCAACCGCCGCGTCAGGTATCGGCGCGCCCGTCAGGCGTTCGCGCACGATGAGCGATAAGGCTGTCGAAATCGGTACTTCATCAGCGGACTGTGCGCGGCTGATCGGGTCGGTGCGCAATTTGAGTTCAAGCGCGTGACCCAGATTTGCGGCGATGCCCGCCATATTGCGGGAGCCCAATGCCTCAACGCGCGCATTTTCCACCGCGTCAAACGCTGCGCCAGCAATGACTTCGGATGGACGCAAGGCGGCATGGCGTGCGGCATTATGGTGCTTGAGCTTCAGAGAGAAGCTGTCGGCGAAGCCACGTGCTTCGGCGACTTGGTCGGGCGGCAACAACCGGCCGGGCATAGGCACTTTGAAATTTTTGCCCGCTTGCGTCGGCGCATCGGCGGTGAACGCAAGTTCAATCTCCGGCTCATGCGCGAGTGCGCGGGCCGTGCCCGTCAGGACTTGTTTGAACTGTTCAAGTGGAGATTCGTTCGCCATCAGTCGGGTGCCCGCTTACATACCGCTGCAATGTCTGCTTTCGTCGGTTTAACGGGCGCGCGCAGCGTAAAGACATGTGCTTGCGCGGTGGCCACGCGATCGTCGGTTGTCCGCGCGCCATTCACGACAGCCGCAAAATCCTTGCACACGGCAAGGCTGCGCAAATAATCGCTATGGCCAGCGCCACCACCCGATACATCGGTGGTATCAATGATAGTAAAGCCCGTTTTGGCAGGCTCTGTCTGATATTTGGTCTTTGTCGCAAAGCAACGCTGCGGCAGTCCTTTGGCCTTCAAATCCTTGGCTTCGAACGGACTGAAGCAATAAGGTGATCCCAGCCGCGGATAGCCATGGACAGCGCGCGACACGGCAAGGGCGCGGTCGCTGAGTGATGCGTAGACGGTCACGCGCCGGTCATTGTTGACGCGGCGGGCGGCCAACACTTCTTCAGCGATATCGCGTTCGAAATCTTCACGATCAACATCAGGCGACGCCAATATGATATTGGAAATATTGCTGGAATCCGCATTGATCGATGTGCGGTCGACATATTCCACGGCAGGCGTGACAAGCCGAGCGCCGAGTGAATGCGAGACAATGATGATTTCCTTGACCCATTCGGCTCGCGCCAATTTGGTCAGGAAGTTCCGGAAATTGCGCTCGTCCCAATACATGTTGGTTTCATCAACGGCATAGCTCAACAGATTGCCCTGTGATGGCCAGCTATAATGGATAATCGGGCCGTCAAAATTGCTCATCGCGCCAATCTGGACGGCGTCGCGGGCGGTGGTTTGCAATGTTTCGCGATAGCCATGCACATATAAAAGGACGCGGCCGTTGCGCAGATTCGCGGCATCACGCAGGCCATCCCACCATGCGTCTTCCGGCTGAAACGCTACCGGAACGACCAACTGTTTGTCGCCCTTGGCGGGCTTGATCGTTTCTGGCGGCGAGAACCGGCCAAATCGAACGCGGTCTGCACGATGGTTGGTCAGTTTAATATTATCGCCGCGGCAATCGGGCAGGCGGCTGGTGACGATGAAATAGTCTTTTCCGTTGACCGATGCGCTGTCATTTTGCGCCGGGTTACAGCGCGGGTTTTCCGCCAGCACATTGTGGGGAATGTCGCCATATTCGACAGCCACAGTGCAGCCAGCCAGCAGCATCGGCAAAAGGAGAAGGGGAGCTTTGCGCATTATTTCCCTTTAGGATTGGCTGCGCGCCATGCCTTTACCGCGTTCAGTGCGCCGGACACATGACCCTTCACGCCCAGTTCGGAATACGCAAACAGTACCTTTCCATCAGGCGCAATCACATAAGTCGTGCGGTTCGATCCGCCCATGATGGGCAGGCTGACCTTATAGCTTTTGATGACAGGTTTGGACGCGATGCCAACGGTGAATTTGTTGCGGCATGCCTCCACCGAAAAACGCTTCAACGTGTCGATATTGTCCGCCGACATGCCAATGATGGATGCGCCATAGGCGGCAAAATCATCGGCTGCTTCGGAAAATTCATGCGCCTCGACCGTGCAGCCCGCGGTGAATGCCTTGGGATAGAAATATAAAACGACAGGGCCGCGTTTCAGGGCCTTGTTCAAATTATAGCTATAAACGTCGCCCGCCAAAACAGCCTGCGTGGTGAAATCGGTCGCGCGTGTGCCGGGCTTGAGCGCAGCAAATGCCGGCGATGCGCTAAGTGCGAGCGCCAGAATAAGAGCAGTGCGTTTCATAAATGGTCCCTTCAACGGTGTTTCGGCGAAATGGCCAATATGCTTATAACTTTCCAACGACGCTTTCGGGCAAATCCTGACCAAAGACGCGCTGATAATATTCTGCGACCAGAGCGCGTTCGGCATCGTCACATTTGTTGAGGAACGACAGGCGGAACGCAAAACCGACATTTTTGAAAATTGCGGTATTTTGGGCCCATGTGATGACGGTCCGTGGGCTCATGACGGTCGAAATATCGCCATTGATAAAGCCCTGACGCGTCATTTCGGCGACCTTCACCATGTTAGCGACGGTTGCGGCATCGGTGCCCGATGCCTTGGCCAAAACGATTTCGCTTTCGACCTGCGCGGGCAGATAGTTCAGGCCAACGACAATGTTCCAACGGTCCATCTGACCCTGGTTGATCGCTTGCGTGCCGTGATACAGACCGCTGGTGTCGCCAAGGCCAACGGTGTTGGCAGTCGCGAACAGGCGAAAATATGGGTTCGGGCGAATGACGCGGTTCTGGTCGAGTAACGTCAGCTTGCCCTCAGTCTCCAACACGCGCTGGATCACGAACATCACGTCCGGACGGCCGGCGTCATATTCGTCGAACACCAAAGCGGTCGGTGTCTGCAGCGCCCAAGGCAACAGGCCTTCGCGGAATTCAGTGACTTGCTGTCCATCGCGCAGAACGATCGCATCGCGGCCGATAAGGTCGATACGGCTGATATGCGCGTCGAGGTTGATGCGGATGCACGGCCATTTCAAACGCGCGGCGACTTGTTCGATATGCGTCGATTTACCGGTGCCATGATATCCCTGAACCATCACGCGGCGGTTATGGGCAAAGCCAGCAAGGATCGCGAGCGTGGTGTCGGGGTCAAAGACATAGCTGTCGTCGGCATCGGGGACGCGCTCGTCTGCAACGGAAAACGCAGGACATTCCATGTCGACATCGATGCCGAACATTTCGCGCACGCTGACGGTTTTGTCAGGGGCAGCTAGAATGGTCGTGTCGCTGCTGTTGGGCTGGATATTTGGAATGTCAGTCATGTCGTTCTCGTCAAATAAAGGCGGGCGATGTTTTAAGGTGCGTATAGGCAGCAATGACGTCTTGCAAAGCCTTTTCATAAGACCGGTTGCCGCCATTTTTATCAGGATGATAGGCGCGGACCTTGGCCGAATAGGCGCTGCGTAAGGCGCGCCTATCCGCATCCTCGCCAAGCCCTAGCGTCTTAAGCGCTTTGCGGTCCTCAGGCGACAGGAACTGCCCGTCGGCGCGTTCCTTGGGCATGCGTGACCGGAAGCGTGTGGATATGGCATCCAACGGGTCTTTAAAGTCCGCCCATTTGGGCGGCGAATCGACATTGCCGCTGGCACGAAAGGCACGGGTTTCGCTTGGCCACACATTTATGGGGCTTTGCGCTTCCATGATTTCTTCGGCGGTCATGCCGGCGAACCAGTTATAGCCTGCATTAAACTGCCGGACATGTTCAAGGCACAGATATTGATAGTCGCCGGGTCCATTTGCCGACGCACGCTGGCCATGCGGGTCAGGCGCGCGAAATTCGCCTGCCTCACGGCAGTGCGGGTGCGCGCAATGCCGCTGTGCGCCGCGAACGCGGCCGTGAAATCGGTCAAAGGGCTGCCGCGAATCCATAATTCCCCTTGGCGAAAAACTGCGGATATGGGAATACAGAGGTTATGGAAAAAGGCCCTGCACATATCGAAATGGAAACGCTGCTGACGGCAGCATTTGCGCCCACACATCTCGCGGTCATCAACGACAGCGCAAAGCACCACGGCCATAGCGGTGACGACGGCTCGGGTGAATCGCACTTCACCGTGGAAATAGAGAGCGCAGCATTTGCAGGCGTATCCCGCGTGATGCGGCAGCGGATGGTGAACAAGGCGCTGGGTGATATTCCGGGAACGCGCGTCCACGCGCTGGCGATCAAGGCTAGTGCACCGGGCGAATAACCCAAAGTGGTGACGAAAAGACGGTCCAGCACCTGTCGCAAATTTATAAGGCAAATCTTCATGACTGAACTAAACCATCACCGTCTTTCCCTTTCCACCGGGATTGAAATGTGGAAGAGGCAACCGAAAGCCGGCAGGTCGTGTTGCTTGATCAAGGCGAAGTGCGGAAGACCAAGCGATCGTTATTTGGTTTCTCCTTGCCCAAAATTCCGTTCTTCGGCGAAAGCGACGAGGAGCAGGACGAAGAGTATAAGCAGATCGAGGGCGAGATCGAAGATATTCAAGCACTTAGCAACGGCCGGTATCAGTTTGCGGCAAAAGACGCGGGCACATGGCAAACCACCGAAGGCAGTTGGCTCATTCTGAAGAACGGGCAAAAGTTTAAAATCAAACGTGGCGCTGTTGGCAGCTATATGCTTGTGGTTAACGGCCGAGCGATACGCGTTAAGCGCGTTAACTAAAGGCCAATTTGGCGTATATTATGCCGGAGCGAAGCGTAGAGATGTTCCACCTGCGCGCCGATTTCGTAAAATCAAAATGGGCGTGTTGGCGTTTAGAGAAATACGCGGTCCAACAACCCATCGCAATATTATAAGGCAAATCATCATGACCGAACAAAAGCATCACCGTTTTTCCCTTTCAACCGGGATTGAAATGGATGCGTTTACGGCGGGTGATCCTGCCAATCCTGCGATCATATTCTTGCACGGATTTCCGGAATCGCACCGCACATGGCGGCACCAGATGGCCCATTTTTCGGATCGTTTTTTCTGCATCGCGCCCGATCAGCGCGGCTATCGCAATTCATCAAAGCCGCAAAATATCGATGCCTATACGGCGGACAAGTTGACTGCGGATATTTTTGCCTTGGCCGACGCGCTTGGCATCCACAATTTCATCATTGCGGGGCATGATTGGGGCGGCGCGATTGCATGGAGTGTTGCGCTAAATGGTCAACCGGGCGGACTTAACCCCGCATGGGCAGGTCGCGTGACGCGTGCAATCATCGCCAATGCGCCGCATCCCTATCTGTTCCAGCGGCTGATGATTAACGACATGCAGCAGCGGGCAGCCAGCCAATATATGCGTGCGTTCCGTGACCCCGCAAATGATGCTTTGGTGCGTGAGGCTGGGCTAACCGGTCTGATGCGCAAGACGGTTAGCTGGGATAAACCGAGCGCAATGGAACCCGAAGAGCGGGCTGCGTTGCTGAACGATTGGCAAGACCGCGATGCGTGCTTTGG
>JAJTEF010000039.1:15900-27263 GCA_021300355.1 Sphingomonadaceae bacterium
CTGCGTTGCTGAACGATTGGCAAGACCGCGATGCGTGTTTTGGCATGCTCAACTGGTACCGCGCATCGGCAATATATGTGCCAGCGATGGATGAAGATGCAGACATGCCTGCTTTTGCCGCAGGCGACTTTCCGAAGCTGATGATCCCGACGCTGGTTGTCTGGGCGATGGATGACCTCGCGCTGCCCGCAAGCAACATCGACGGCATCGAAGCATTGGTGCCTCATGTGACGATTGCACCCGTCGAGGATTGCGGCCATTTTGTCATCTGGGAACGGCCGGACGCGGTGAATGCGGCGATGGATGCGTTTTTAAGCTGACGTCCAAAGCGTTTGAACGGAACCTGGCGATCGTGAAAGCGACGGGCAAATAGGGCTTCTGCCATATTGCCCTTTCTGCGCGCGGCCCCTAAAGCGCGGGCATTGTGACTGAACGCATCATCTTTGCAATCCCCAAGGGACGGATTCTTGACGAGGCTTTGCCGCTTATGCAAGCGGCAGGTATCGAGCCTGAGCCTGCGTTCTTTGACGAGAGCAGCCGCGCGTTGCTTTTTGCGACCAACAATCCCGCGATCAGCATCATTCGCGTGCGCGCTTTTGATGTTGCGACCTTTGTAGCCCATGGCGCGGCGCATATTGGTATTGTCGGGTCCGACGTGATCGACGAATTTGATTATTCGGAGCTGTACGCACCCGTTGAGCGCGATGGAGTTGGCACCTTCGCTTGGCCTTTCGGGGCGCATTGTTGATCTGGTGTCGTCGGGCAAGACGCTCGCAGAAAACGGGTTGGTCGAAACGGCGATCATCTCGCAAGTTTCGGCGCGGCTGATCGTTAATCGCGCGGCCTTTAAAATGATGAGCGGCACTATTCCTGCGTTGGTGCAGGCATTTCGGGAATTGTCGGGCGCACGTGCAGCGGCTTAACGCATCTGACGCGGGCTTGGCTGACGCATTTGATGCGCTGGTAGACGGCCGGCGTGAGGCGGATGCGGACGTCTCCAGCGTTGTCACGCAAACCATCCGCGATGTCCGCGCGCGCGGCGATGTGACTTTGGCCGAAATGACCCAGCGTTTTGACGGCTTTGACCTGAATGCCGCGGGTTGGCACATTGATGCCGCACAGTGCAAGGCGGCCTATGAGGCCCTTGCGCCGGAATTGCGCGATGCGCTGACGCTTGCGGCGAAGCGGATAGAGGCGTATCACAAGGCGCAATTGCCCGAAAACCGGGACTATCGCGATGCCGACAATGTCCGTTTGGGCGCGCGTTGGTCAGCGGTCGATGCGGCGGGGGTCTATGTGCCCGGTGGCCGCGCAGCCTATCCATCGTCCGTGCTGATGAATGCCATTCCTGCGAAGGTTGCAGGGGTAGAGCGCATTGTCATGGTCACGCCAACGCCCGGCGGAGAGATTAACCAAACAGTCATGGCTGCGGCCTATCTGGCTGGCGTCGACGAAATCTGGCGCGTCGGCGGCGCGCAGGCAATTGCGGCGCTGGCTTATGGTACGGAGCGTATTCGCCCGGTTGATGTCATCACCGGCCCCGGAAATGCATGGGTCGCCGAAGCCAAGCGTCAGCTGTATGGTGTTGTCGGCATCGATATGGTTGCCGGCCCTTCCGAAATATTGGTGGTGGCAGACGCGAAGAATGATCCTGAATGGATTGCTGCGGACCTTTTGAGCCAAGCCGAGCATGACCCCACCAGCCAGTCGATTTTGTTCACCGATGACGCCGACTTTGCCGACAGCGTCGCAAAAGCCGTTGATGCCCAGATTGCAACCCTCGCAACCGGCGCCGTCGCGCGGCAGAGCTGGGATGATTTTGGTGCAATAATCCTCGTCGATGATCTGGAAGGCGCAATGCCGCTGGTCAACCGTTTGGCGGGTGAGCATTTGGAGCTTGCGGTGGATGATGACCGCGCCGAACGGCTTTTCGATCTGGTGCGGCACGCAGGCTCGGTTTTCTTGGGCCGAATGACGCCAGAGGCCATTGGCGATTATGTTGCCGGACCAAACCATGTGTTGCCAACGGGACGCCGCGCGCGATTTGCATCGGGCCTCTCAGTTCTCGATTTCATGAAGCGCACCAGTTTTATCGCGCTCGATAAAGCCGCCATCAATGCTATAGGCCCAGCAGCGGCAACGCTTGCCGATGCCGAAGGTTTACCCGCTCATGCGGCGAGTGTCAGGAAAAGATTATGAGTGCCAATAACGCAAGTGCGAAATCAAAATCCCGTTCGGCAGCGCGTCTCGCGTCGGTGCAGGCGCTGTACCAGATGGATATGGAAAATATCGGCATCGCGCGCCTTTTGAATGAATTTCATTCGCACCGTTTGGGGCAGGAAATCGAAGACGCGCAATATGCGGACGCCGATGCCGACTTTTTCGACGACGTGGTTTCCGGCGTTGATGCCCGCCGCGAAGAAATTGACCTGCTCATTGATGCCAAACTTGGCGAACAATGGAAGATGGGCCGTCTGGACAAGACGATGCTTCAGCTTCTGCGTTGCGGTACCTATGAATTGATTGCGCGCCCAGATGTTCCCACCGCGACGGTAATCGACGAATATCTCGACGTCGCGCACGCCTTTTTCGACAAGAAAGATGCGAAGTTCGTCAACGGTTTGCTGGATGCCGTGGCGAAAGATGTCCGGGCATAGGTCTATCATCGTCGTCCTGAACTTGTTTCAGGACCACATGCTGCGGTTGCTTGTTATCCCGAAACATGTTCGGGATGACGATCTGGAATATTTATGACCACCGAATCCGCCTTCATCAATATATTGCGTGGTTTCGCGAAAGACCCTGCGGCGCGCGGGCTTCTCGATGACGCTGCGGTCGTTGAACTGGGCGACAGCTGCCTGATCATCACGCACGATATGATGGCCGAAGATGTGCATTTCAGATCCAATGCAGATCCCGCCGATGTCGCGTGGAAACTCGTTGCCTCGAACCTGTCCGACCTCGCGGCGAAGGGTGCTTCGCCCATTGGTGTGCTGCTTGGCTTCATGCTTGGCGACGATGATTGGGACAGGGCGTTTGCCGCCGGTCTGGAAAAGGTGCTTGGCCATTATGGCGTGGCCTTGCTGGGCGGGGATACGGTTTCCAACCGTGGCGACAAGCGTGCGTTTGGGCTAACCGCGCTCGGTATCGCGACCAACCGCCCGGTGCCCTCACGCGCGGGCGCGCAGCTCGGCGACATACTGTATGTTACCGGAACCTTGGGCGACGCGCTGGCGGGATTTGAGCTGATCGACGCAGGCTTTGACGAGGTTGGCGCGCTTGCCGACGCGTTCAACCGGCCACAGGCGCGCTTGTCCGAAGGGCAGACGCTTGCGCCATTTGTCCATGCGATGATGGACATATCCGACGGGCTTTTGATTGATGCAGAGCGCATGGCGACCGCCAGCAGGCTGGGGATCGAAATCGACCTCGCGTGCATTCCCTTGTCGCCTGCTTATGTCAGCTACCGCACGGACAGCCTGGAAAGCCGGATGCAGGCGGCAAGTTGGGGCGATGATTATGAGCTTTTGTTCTGCGTGCCGGCGGACGCCCGCATAGCCGTCGAGGCAACCGCTGTCGGACGCGTGATTGCGGGCGGGGGCCTCACATTATGCAACGGCGATGCGCCGGTGAAATTGCCGCCGACGCTGGGTTATCAACATCATTGACCGAAGTGGCGGAAATGGCGGCGTTTAAGGGTTGCCATGTCTGACGATGCCGCCTTATACCCCTATCGCTTGCAGTTCTCGGGAGGAGAATGGCAACAGGAGTTGTTTTTATAAACAGGAGGGGAGAGATAATTTCATGTCTCTGACAATTATTGCAATATTATGCGGGTTACTTGCCGTCGTGTACGGTTTTGTAACCAGCCGCCAGGTGCTGAGCGCCTCGGCTGGCAATGAAAAAATGCAGGAAATCGCCGCGGCTATTCAGGAAGGCGCAAAAGCCTATCTTGGCCGTCAATACCGGACCATCGCCATCGTTGGCGTTGCTGTTGCGGTGCTTGTGGCGGTTTTCCTTGGCGTCATTCCAACCGTTGGCTTCGTCCTCGGTGCGGTGCTTTCGGGCGTTGCGGGTTATATCGGGATGAACATCTCGGTCCGTGCAAACGTCCGTACGGCGGCTGCGGCGCAGACTGGGCTTCAGGCCGGTCTGACCATGGCATTCCGCGCAGGGGCGATTACCGGCATGCTCGTGGCTGGCCTTGCGTTGCTCGCGATTGCTGGCTTCTTTTGGTACCTGACCGATGTCGCGATGATGGCACCGAACAGCCGCCCCGTAATCGATGCGCTGGTCGCATTGGCATTCGGCGCGTCGCTGATTTCGATCTTCGCACGGTTGGGCGGCGGTATCTTTACCAAGGCCGCTGACGTCGGCGCTGACCTTGTTGGCAAAGTTGAGGCTGGAATCCCTGAAGACGATCCACGCAACCCTGCGGTTATCGCCGATAACGTTGGCGACAACGTGGGCGATTGCGCTGGTATGGCGGCTGATTTGTTCGAAACCTATGTCGTCACCGTTGGTGCAACGATGGTGTTGATCGCGCTGCTGGTGCAGGGCGTAACCGACACTGGATTGTTCATGAACCTCATGAGCTTGCCGCTGTTGATTGGCGGCGTGTGCGTTATCACGTCGATCATCGGAACCTATTTTGTCCGTCTTGGTGGCGGCACGAACATCATGGGCGCGATGTACAAGGGCTTCCTTGTAACAGCAGTGCTTTCGGTTCCTGCGATCTGGTGGGCAATTAGCTATGCGCTTGGCGGCATGGAAACGGATGTTGGCGGGTTCACCGGCCGGACATTATTCTATTGCTCGCTGCTGGGTCTGGTCATCACTGGCCTGATTATCTGGATCACCGAATATTATACCGGCACCAATTACCGTCCGGTCCGTTCGATTGCGAAGGCATCCGAAACGGGTCACGGCACCAACGTTATTCAAGGTCTGGCGATCAGCCTTGAATCCACTGCGATGCCAACGATTGTGATCTGCGCAGGTATCATCATTGCGTATCAGCTTGCTGGCGTTATCGGCATTGCCTTTGCCGCAACCGCCATGTTGGCCTTGGCCGGTATGGTTGTGGCGCTTGATGCGTATGGTCCAGTTACCGACAATGCCGGTGGTATTGCCGAAATGGCTGGCCTTGATGAATCGGTGCGTGAAAAGACCGATGCTTTGGACGCCGTTGGCAACACCACAAAGGCTGTAACCAAGGGCTATGCCATTGGTTCGGCTGGTCTTGCCGCACTTGTGCTGTTCGCATGCTACACCGCCGACCTTCGGGAATATTTCCCTGAGCTTGAGGTGAATTTCAGCCTTGAAAACCCCTATGTCATCGTCGGGCTCTTGCTCGGCGCGCTTCTGCCGTACCTGTTCGGTGCGATGGGCATGACTGCGGTTGGCCGTGCTGCGGGTGAAGTGGTGAAGGACGTACGTGACCAGTTCGCGAACGACCCCGGCATCATGACCTTCAAGTCCAAGCCAAATTATGCCCGTACAGTTGACCTTGTTACCAAGGCTGCGATCAAGGAAATGATTATTCCTTCATTGCTGCCCGTACTGACGCCAATTGCGGTATATTTCATCATCACGGCCGTTGCAGGTCAGGCAGAGGGCTTTGCAGCTCTCGGCGCGCTTCTGCTCGGTGTGATTGTGGGCGGACTGTTCGTTGCTATCTCGATGACCTCGGGCGGCGGCGCATGGGACAATGCCAAGAAATATATCGAAGACGGCAACCATGGCGGCAAAGGTTCGGAGGCCCATAAGGCAGCCGTTACCGGCGACACCGTTGGTGACCCATATAAGGATACCGCTGGTCCAGCCGTAAACCCAATGATCAAGATCACGAACATCGTGGCCTTGCTTCTGTTGGCGGCATTGGCCCATGGTGCCATGTAAAACATAACCGCATTAACGGTTTAAAAAGCCCCGCCGGAAGCGATTTCGGCGGGGTTTTTCGTGGCCGTCGACATCATTCATCGAAAAACGTCGACACAGTATTTTGTCTTGCTTGCATCTCTTTTGATCGAACGTATAACCATAATGGCAGTTTTCAAATGTTGGGGAGCAGACACAGTGAACAAAGTGATTTTGACGGCCTTACTTGCAAGTGCCGCCCTTCCTTTTAGCGTTGCCGCTGCGGAAGCCGGAAATGGCGCCGCTCCAGTCACTGCTGTTGCTATGCAGGCAACTGATGCCCGTACAATCGTCGTTAATGCGCCGCGTGGCCGGGTCGACACGGCTGTATTTGGGAAACGGCCGTTCATGCGTTCTCCGCGCCTGTCACCCGACGGCACCAAAATCGCAGTGATGATGACCAAGGATGGTGTCGATAGCCTGGGTTATATTGATGTTACCAAGCCCGGATCTGCGCCGATATTCTTTGCCCAAGCAGAAGAGTTCCGTGAGGCGGGAGATCGCACCATTGCTTCATGGCGCTTTGTCGGCAACCGCACTATCGTTTTCACCGTCGGGTCACGTGAAATCCTTCAAGGTCGCCGCTCTGACGTCTCGCGCTTAGTATCCTATGACATCGAGACCAAAAAAATCAGCCCGCTGGCGTGGGACGGTGCGGGCGGAAGCGGCGCGAATATCCTGTTCATCGATGATGAAAAAGAGACATTATTGGTCTCGCGCGATGTCTTGAAAGACATGAGCTATAGCGGAAATCCCGAAGTCATCGAAGTCGATGTCCGCTCTGGTAAGTTCAAGACTGTCATGCGGCCGAACGTTGAAGTCCGCAGCTGGTTGGTCGACGGCAAGGGTGTCATACGCGCTGGTGTTGGCAGTGACGGCGATAGCGGCAAGCAACGACTGATGTATCGTTCCGATGCCAGCGGCACCATGAAGACTGTTTCGAATGAAGCCGACACAACGTTCACAGGCACGCAGATCACACCGGATATTTTCTTAGATGAGCCGGACATGGCCATCGCGACGAGCAACAAGGATGGGTATCGCAAGGTTTACAAAGTCAACTTGAAGACGATGCAGATTGTCGGCGAACCCATATTTGGCGTCAAAGGCTATGATGTTGGCGGGCCAATTGCCAACAAGGACCGCAACCAGCTTGCGGGCGTATCGTACACGAGCACGAGGGATCGTACGCGTTGGTTTGATCCACGTTTGGCAGAAGTCCAAAAGCTGATGGACCAAGATTTTGGTCGCGGGAATGCGCAAATTATTGCGAGCAATGACGGCGACACCAAAATCCTTATGCTGATCGCTGACGTTGATGCGCCGGGTGGCTATTATCTGTTTGATACAGAGACCGGTAACCTGAACCTGCTGGGCTGGGCGCACCCTGTGCTCAAGGATTTCCAGATGAACCCAACCGATTCCATTCGGTACAAGGCATCAGACGGCATGGAAATCGAAGCAGTGGTGACTTATCCGCGCCACCGGCCACATCGCAAGAATTTGCCGGTGATTGTCATGCCCCATGGCGGTCCTTTCGGTGTCCGTGACCAAGAGGAGTTCGGTTTCTTCCCATGGCATCAGGCGATGGCAGAGCTTGGCTATGTCGTCATTCAGCCAAATTACCGTGGCTCGGGTGGCTATGGTAAGGAATTCGTCAAGGAAGGCCGCAAGCCCAATGGTTATGGCTTGCGTATGCAGGATGATTTGAACGACGTTCTGACGTGGTTTGGTCAGTCCGGACTGATTGACCCCAAACGTGCCTGCATCATGGGCTGGTCCTATGGCGGATATGCGACAGCGCGTGGTGCGCAGCGCGATCCGGATAAATGGAAATGCGCGATTGCAGGCGCAGGCGTCTATGACTTCCCGATGATGAAAGCCTATGACACGCGTTCATTTGGTGATTTCGGTGCAAACTTTCAAGCGACGGCAGATGACCTCATCGGCATTTCGTCGGCACGCAACACCAACGGACCATGGTCGCCTATCTTGATCGTCGCAGGATTGCGCGATGCGCGTATCCCCATCGAACAATCGCGCACACTCGTGTCGCGGTTAAAGGGTTCGGGCAAGAAAGAGGGCGTCGATTTCCGCTATGTCGAACAGCCAAAGGGCACACATAATTTGCCTTACGAAGACGTGCATATTGAATGGTTGAAAGAGGCAGAGGCTTGGGCCGAACGCTTCAACCCGGCCTATATCGCATCTGACCCGGACAAGGCGCCGCCGGTAACGGTCACCCTCGCATCCAAATAAGCTCAAAAAGCTGCAATGAATGGGCCGTCCCAATGGGGCGGCCTTTTTCGTTGGGCATTAGCATTTTATTTGCCGCTATGACGCGTCATGCGCAAATTGCGCATGGGCTGAACGCCTTGGTTAAAACCGCTTTCTAAAGCTTAGTTCAAACACACGGCCACGCGGGTCGATATATCCCGGCTGATATCCCAACGGCACATTGCCGTTTTGGTCACGCACATCGACAATGTCGTTGAGGATGTTTTCAACACGGAATGCCACGCGGCTGCCCTTTAGCAGCGGCATTGCCTTCACAACGCGTGCCTGTTGGTCGAGGTTCACGAACAGGAAGGCGTTGACCGCTGCAAGGTCGCTGAAGCGCAGATCATTGCTGCCGGGCAATCCAGTGCCATTGGCGGTCGTGCCGCTCTTGTACGTGCCCTGCAGGCGCAAACCAAAGCCCTTGTGGAACATACCACCCGAAAGCTCGACCTCATGCCGTGGCGCGCCGCCATTGCTGCTGGTGGCCGATCCATTGAGCAAATCGAGCACCGGAACGCCAGGACGGATCAGGATTTCGTCCTGAATACGGTAGCTGTGGTACAAGGCAATGTTCCAGCGGCTTGGCTGGCCACCACCACCAAAACCGCCGCCGCCAAAGCCGCCACCGGCACGTGGTCCACGCGGCGCGCCAGCGGGTGCAGCTGCGGCGGGCGCGCCACCGGGGCCACGGGGAGCGCCCGCGCCAGGAGGGCCGCCAAAGGGCCCGCGCATTGGCGAGGCTGCGCCGATATTTCCGGACACGTTAAAGCCCCAGCGGATGCGCTGCGACGTTTCACGGTCATAATTCACTGGCCGCTGGTCTACGCTCAATAGACGGCCATTTACGTCACGCACGACGCGGCTTGCGAACGCAGCCTCAATTTCGGGGGTCAGCAATGGAAAGGATGCGGTTGTATTGCGGCTGTTGTTTCTGAAATAGCTCGCCTGAAGCGCGAAATCCTTAATGAAGGTCGGGGTCCAGTTGGCGTTTAGGATCAGGTCGCGGCGCTTTTCACCAATCAATGCCGGGTTGCCGCCGGTTGTGACATTGATGAACAGGCTCTCGCCGCGGGTAAAGTCATAGGTCGCGACATTGGGCGTGACCAAGGTGGGGTTGCCGAGCTGGCCAATGCCGGGCGCATTTTCATCACCGGTAATCGATGCCTGAAATGTCAGGTTGCGGGCAGGGGCCCAACGCAGACCTGCGCCATATTCGACAAGTTGGCCAAAGTCGGACAGGTCGCTGAACCCGATATTGCCGTTGATTGACCATTCACCGATGGTTGAACCAATGCCGAAATCGCGGCCTGTGATGGGTACTTCAGCATTGACCGATTGATTTACGATATTGCGGCGCAGGGCAACATTTGTGGTGACGCCCGACCGCCATGTTTCGCTGTCGAGCATCTGGCGCGTGAAGCCGGACGCAAATGTTGTCTGCACCTCGCCAGCGGGCAGGGTGAGCACGGAACCCGCCAATGTGCTGCGGACATCAAGATTTTGGTTTAGGCTGCTCGCCAGATCGGGTGCCAGAAACAATAGATCCGCGCCAAAGCCCGCGGCAAACGGGTTCACGGTGCCCGCAAGGACGCCCGCGCGCAAAGCGGTATAGTCTGCGTTGCGCGTGGTGCGGGTTTCATTGTCGGTGCGCGCGTAATTCCCCGTCACCGTCCAGCGCCACCGGCCCAGCACATGATTGAACGTGCCACCGGTTTGGAAGACATGGGTTTCGCTCTCGCGTTCAAGCGGGCGCGGCGTGTCGAAATAGCGGCTGAGCGTCACATCTTGGCGGAAAGGGGAAAAGGGGCTGCTGCCGGGCAGTATGAAGCTGGTTCCGGGCAAGCCAAGCAAGGATGCGCTGCCATTCAGTGCATAATTGGCGTTGAGCGACAGCCCCGTCTGTGGGCCAAGCGATCGGCTCCATGTGCCATTGACTTCGAGCCGTTCGGTTCGCGGCAATAGCGTGCGGGCATCGCCGATGTCGCTATTGTTCAGCCGGTTTGCGGTGCCTGCAAACTGCGCCAAGGTTGGGTTGGCAATGCCAAGTGGAACGCCAGCCTGCGTGACCACCGAACCTGCCGCAGCGTTCAGCGATGGCGATATCACGCCATTCGGGCCAAGACCGCTGATGTTACCGCCACGGGCCAATAATGAACCATTGGAGGCAATCAGGTCGCGTTCGCCTTCGGTCAACGCGGTCGCGCGCTCCAGTTCCACATCAATGTTGAAACGCGTGGTGGCGCCAATGCGCGTCAGCGTCGCTTCCAATTCATTGCTACCAAAACCGCCAGCTTCGGGCTGTGCATGTTCAAACTCGGTCGCGAAGGATGCGAAATTGTCTTTCAATATGAAGTTGATGACGCGTTGATCGGGGCGATAGCCATATTTCAACGCCACTTCTTCGGGGAAAATTTGGACCTGACGAATGGCCTCGGGCGGCAGATCGCGCAATTCGCGAAAGCCGGAAACGCGCTGACCATTGAGCAATATGATCGGCATGCCGCCGCCACGGCCACGGCCCGAATTGGCTTGCGGTGCAACCGCCGCGACCAAATCGGTCAAGGATGATGCGCCTAATGAGGCAATATCGGCTTCGTTCAGCTGCTCCACGGGTGGAACGTCGGTATCGACCGACCCGCGAATGCGTTCTGCGGTAACGACAATTTCACCCGATGTGCCTTCTTCCACGGGCATTTCTTCATCGTCTTGTGCGATGGCAATAGTGCTACCGGTGGCCTGTGCATCAACCGCTGCCATGGCGGGCACCGCAGTCGTGGCAAGCAGGATGATGCTAAACGGGAAAATTTTCATTGGGGGGAGAAACTCAGTTTATATTGTTAACGCACGGGTTTCATAACACATTACAACGTTGCGCAAACCTGAACGATGTAGCATTTTGTCGCAATAGCGTGAATATACTGTAGCGCTTCCCTTTTTCCAACATGTGGTTTAAGGGCGCACCAAGTTTGGATTTTTGACGATTTAAGGGGCCGAATGGCAAAAGAAGAATTACTCGAAATGCGCGGTACAGTACGTGAACTGCTGCCTAACGCGATGTTCCGTGTCGAGCTGGAGAATGGCCATGAAGTTTTGGGCCATACCGCCGGAAAAATGCGCAAAAACCGCATCCGCGTTCTCGTGGGTGATGAGGTTTTGTGCGAACT
>JAJTEF010000040.1 GCA_021300355.1 Sphingomonadaceae bacterium
TGGCGATACCCGACCGCATCCTTGTCCAACTGGCCGAAACGCCCGACGGGGTACGCTATGTCTCGATGGCAAAAGGGCTCGTAAAGCCATCGGGGAGTTTCGAACGCGTCCCGCGCCGTTATGCAGTCGCTCTGGGCTGCGAAATCGACCATGCACGCGAATTCATTTATGCAGATGGGCTGGACCTGACGGGGCGCGGTGCGACAAAAATAGGCACCAGTTGTCGCCTGTGTCCCCGTCCCGATTGCGATCAGCGCGCCTTTCCACCTTCGGACCGTGAGATTATTGTCGATCCTGATCGTCGCAACGTCGTGCCATATCGTATCGCCTAACCTGCAATCCCGCGTTATAGGGCCCGTATGACCAAGCATTTTCCGATCAAAGTGGCGGCGTTGTACCGCTTTGCAAACTTCACTCAGCCAGAAATGCTGCAACCGCAGATCGCGGCATGGTGTGCCGAACACGGCCTGAAAGGCACGATCTTGGTTGCGACTGAAGGCGTGAATGGCACCGTGGCAGGATCCGAAGCCGGCATTGATGCTGTCGTTGCACATCTGCGCACTTTGCCTGGTTGCGCAGAACTCGACGTCAAATATTCGCATGCCAATGAAATGCCATTCTACCGGATGAAAGTGCGGTTGAAGAAGGAAATTGTCACGCTGGGTGTAGACGGCATCGACCCGAAACGGGAAGTCGGCACTTATGTGCAGCCGGAGGATTGGAATGCGTTGATTTCAGATCCGGACACCGTGCTCATTGATACCCGCAATGATTATGAGGTCGCGATTGGTACCTTTGAAGGGGCAGTCGATCCGCGGACCAAGTCGTTCAGCGAATTTCCCGAATGGTTTCGCGCGCATCGTGATGAGCTGGCTGCTGGTAAAACCAAGTTTGCGATGTTTTGCACCGGCGGCATACGTTGCGAAAAATCGACTGCGTTCCTGAAAGCGGAGGGGATAGACGACGTCTACCACCTCGAAGGTGGTATATTGCGCTATCTGGAGAATATTCCAGAGGCCGAGAGCAAATGGCAGGGCGAATGTTTCGTCTTCGACGAACGCGTGTCCGTGAAGCATGGGCTTGAGCTTGGCGAGATGGAATTGTGCCACGCATGCCGCAGGCCTATCTCGCAAGAGGACAAGGCGTCGGCGCATTTCATCGAAGGCGTCGCCTGCCCGGCATGCTATGCCGAACGCACCGACGAAGACCGCGCACGTTTCGCCGAGCGGCAGAAACAAATCGCGCTCGCCAAAAAACGCGGCAAACAGCATATCGGCGTCAACCCGCGCGTTGATGACTGACCGCCCGATCCTCTACAGTTTCCGCCGATGCCCTTACGCCATGCGGGCAAGGATGGCGGTTACGGTGAGTGGCGCCCGGGTTGAACTGCGCGAAGTGGTGCTTCGGGATAAACCACCTGAAATGATCGCTGTTTCGCCAAAGGGAACCGTTCCGGTGTTAGTTGTGGGCGACGATCATGTCGTCGACGAGAGCCTGGACATCATGCGCTGGGCATTGGCGCAAAATGATCCTGCCGATTGGCTGGCCCATGCGGATGCGGACATGATCTCGGCCAATGATGGGCCGTTCAAACAGGCGCTGGACCGGTACAAATATCCGCATCGTTATGGTCTGGCGGACGGTCTGGAACATCGTGAGGTTGCACGCGATCATTTGTCGGGCCTAAACGATGTATTGGCGGCGCAACCCTATTTGGGCGGCAGCGCCCCTGCGTTTACCGATATTGCCTTGTTTCCCTTTGTCCGCCAGTTTGCCGCAACCGACCCGCTATGGTTCGATGCATTGCCATTGCCTGCGCTTCAGGCTTGGCTGAACGGACTGCTTGCGTCGGACCTGTTTGGTCAAATTATGACCCGCTACCCGAAATGGACAGCGGGCGACGAAATCATTCTCTTTCCATAAACCGCAGTGCTGAGCCTGTCGAAGCACGTCTGGCCGGCAAGCGCCCTTCGACAGGCTCAGGGCTTCGGTGACGTTTTCGGTTATTTCATCAACACCAGTTCTTCGGACATGCTGGGGTGCAGCGCGACGGTATCGTCGAAATCCTGTTTCGTAAGCCCTGCTTTGACCGCAATGGCCGCCGCTTGAAGGATCTCGCCACTGTCTGGCCCAATCAAATGCAATCCGACCACGCGTTCGTTTGCGCCCGCGACCACCATTTTATACAATGCGCGTTCGTTGCGGTCGGCCAACACATTCTTCATCGCGCGGAAATCGCTTTTGTAAATTTTGACGTCCGGATGCGCCGCGCGGGCTTCGGTCTCGGTCATCCCGACGCTGGCAATTGGCGGATTGCTAAACACCGCAGTCGGTATGCAGTCATAATTCACCGTGCGCGGATTGTTGCCAAATACGCTGTCCGCAAAAGCATGGCCTTCGCGGATCGCAATTGGGGTCAGCTGAACGCGGTTGGTGACATCGCCCACCGCATAAATGCAGGGCACATTGGTCCGATTGTCGTCGCCAACCTGAACCGAACCATCCTTGCCAAGCGCGACGCCAACCTCTTCAAGGCCAAGGCCTTTGCTGTGCGGCGTCCGACCAATGGCCCAAAGCAGCAGATCGGTTTCAATCGTCTCGCCTTGGTTGGTTTCGATCATCAAGCTGCCATCATCCTGCTTGGCGATAGATTTGAAGCTACAGTTGAAGCGAATGTCGATGCCTTTATGGCCGCTAATGTCCACAAGGCGGTCGACAATTTCGTCGTCATAGCCGCGCAAAATGCGGTCGCCATGCGTCACAAGGCTGACTTTGACGCCAAGTTCGTTGAAGATACCCGCGAATTCGTTGGCGATGTAACCGCCGCCTGCGATCACCGCCCGTTTAGGCAGCGCAGGCAAACTAAACACTTCATTTGACGTGATACCATGCCCAGCCCCGGCTATTTCCGGAACCGATGGCCAAGCGCCCGTGGCAATGAGGATATAGGCCGCCGAAATTTCGCGTCCGCTTGCCAAGCGCACGCTGTTAGGACCCGTCACAACCGCGCGTTCGCGAAACACCTCAACCTTGTTATTGCCAAGTGTCTGGCCATAAAGGCCCTCGAGACGGTTCACCTCCGCCGCGACATTGTCGCGCAAGATGTTCCAATCGAACGTCGCGCCGGCCGTGCTCCATCCGAAACGCTGCGCGTCGCGCAGGTCTTCGGCGAAATGTGATCCGTATACGAGCAGCTTTTTGGGAACACATCCGCGAATAACGCATGTGCCACCGACGCGATGCTCTTCGGCAACGGCAACGCGCGCGCCGTGTGACGCGGCTATCCGCGATGCGCGAACGCCGCCCGAGCCAGCGCCAATGACAAACAGATCATATTCAAATTCAGCCATGCGATTATTTCCCTATGTCATGGCCATATGGTTGCGCCGCAACGCATTTGCCAATGGCATTTTTTCATCTGTCTTATCGAACAAGCATAAGAGGTCAGTTGTCGCCCAGTGCCGCCGCAATCAATGCCGTCGTGGATGGGTCAAAGCCCGTGGCGCCATTTTCGCCGATGCTTTTTGCGATCTGCTTGCCCAGCTCAACGCCGAACTGGTCAAACGGGTTTATGCCCAGCAACACGGCGTTCACAAACGTCCGGTGTTCGTAGAACGCAATCAATGCGCCCAGCGCAGATGGCGTCACATCGTCTATCAATATCGTGGTTGATGGCCGGTTGCCCGCATAGTTGCGTGCCAGATCATCCGACTTTTGCCCCGCCATCAACGCCGCACCTTGGGCAAAACAGTTCACCAACAGTGTTTCATGGTGGGCTGTATCAAAGTCATGTCCGGGCGTTTTGCTGGCAATGAATTCAACGGGAATAAGATGCGTCCCCTGATGCAACAATTGGAATACCGCATGTTGCGCGTCGGTTCCAACCCCGCCCCATGTGACTGGCGCGCTGTTACGGCCCAGTGGCACGCCTTCGGCTGTCACCGATTTGCCGTTCGATTCCATTTCCAATTGCTGAAGATAATCGGGCAGTAACCGCAGCCGTTCGTCATAAGCAAAAACCGCGCGGGTCTGGCAGTCCTTTATCTGGGCATAATATAGATCGCAGAACGCAGCCAATGTCGGCGCATTTTCCAACAGTGGCGCATGGCGGAAATGCCGGTCCATCGCAGCTGCACCTTCAAGCAGTTCTTCATACACGGCCCAGCCAAGCCCGAGTGCCACGGGAAAGCCAATTGAGCACCAAAGTGAATAGCGCCCGCCAACCGATTCATTGAACGGTAATATGCGGCTTTCATCGACGCCCCATTCCAGTGCTTTGTCGGGATAGGCCGTAAGCGCCACGATCTGGGCATAAGGATCGGCAACACCGCCGTCGCGCATCCACTCCATCGCGCTGGTTGCGTTCAGCAAGGTTTCCGTCGTCGTGAATGTCTTGGATGCGACCGCGACGATTGTCTTATGCGGGTCCATGCCTTTCACCGCCTCAGTCAGCGCAGCGCCGTCGATATTCGATACAACCTTAACATCGTAACGCGCGCCATCGCGGCCGAGCGCATCGACCAGCAATTTCGGCCCAAGCGCGGATCCGCCAATGCCGATGTGCAAGATATGCTTGATGTCGCCCATAAATCCGGCGTTGATGGCCTCGACAAGGCCACGCATGCGTTCTTGAAGTGCACGTGCATGGGCGACGGCCTGCACATCGCCATTGCCGCGCTCTGCGGCATGCTCGGCAGCACGGCCTTCGGTTACATTGATGGCAGCGCCCGAAAATAATGCCGATTTGGCGTCGCCCAAATGCATGTCTTCCGCAAGTTTCGCGAATTGGGACAGCATTGCGTCATCAAGATGCGTTTTTGACATGTCAAAGCGCAATCCCGACTGCTCTATGGTCATTTTGGCAACGCGGTCGGGGTCTGACGCAAACAGCTCATTCAGCGATTTTTCCTGCTGCATTTCAAGCTCAGCCCAGCTGTGATCCGTCATCATATACCCTTTATCAATCGCGCGAATGTCGCCTGTGAATCTCGACGCTGGCAAATAGCGCGTCTACGCGATAAAAGGCCAGCCAATCCGTCATAAGACGACATTAATTTGCGAGATTATGTGACCTCACCCACCGACAAGACAGACGACGCGAACGTGTCCGCACATCCGCAACCCGCAGCGCCCCCTTCCGAATGGCGCGAATTTGGCGGCTTCCTTTTGAAGTTGGCGGTATTCGTGTTCATCCTGCGTAGCTTTATCGTCTCGCCATTCAATATTCCTTCGGAATCGATGCAGCCGCGCTTGCTCATCGGTGATTATCTGTTGGTTGCAAAATGGCCGTACGGCTATTCCAAATATAGCCTGCCCTTCTCTTTGCCCCTCATACCCGGGCGGATATTCGCCAGCGAACCAAAGCGCGGCGATGTTGTGGTGTTCAAGGCACCCATGTCCAACGGCACAGATTATATTAAGCGCGTGATCGGCCTTCCCGGTGACGTCATCCAAATGCGCGATGGCATTTTGGAGATTAACGGCGTGGCGGTCAAAAAAGAACGCATTGCTGATCTTGTCATACCGGTAACGCAAAACATGCGCGATACCGCTGAAATGGACCGCAACCCCTTCCCGTGCTGGCGCCCCGATATGGAAGAAGCGAGCCCGGATGGTGGAACGCAATGCCGATATCCGCGCTTTCGCGAAACTTTGCCCGAGGGCAAGAGCTACGAGATTCTCGACCTCTCCAACGGATTGGAAGGCGACAACACCGAAGCATTTGTTGTCGGCGAAAAAGACGTGTTCCTGATGGGCGACAACCGCGACCGCAGCGCCGACAGCCGCTGGACACCCATGGATAAGCCCGGAGCCATCGGCATCGTACCACAGGAAAATCTCGTGGGTCGTGCGCTGGTTTCGGTATTTTCGACCGATGGCTCGTCACACTGGCTGCTGCCATGGACATGGTTTACCGCGGCACGCCCTGACCGCATTGGACAAGGGTTTTGACCAACAGCGATAAAGACAATTGGCTGAAGGCATTAATGCCCAAGCCGCCGTCGGATCTGGCGTTATATCACCGCGCGCTGACGCATGGCAGCACCGGACAGGCTGACTATCAACGGCTTGAGTTTCTGGGTGACCGGATATTGGGTCTGGTCATCGCGGATATGCTGTACCACCGATATGCCGAGGAAGCCGAAGGTCGCTTGTCGCACCGGCTGAACGCCTTGGTATCAGGCCTGACATGTGCGGATATCGCCCGACAGGTCGGGGTTCCTGACCAACTGCGGCTTGGCAAACAAGCGCGCGACGACGGCGCGCAGCAAAGTGACAATGTGCTTGGGGACGTTATGGAGGCGTTGATTGGTGCCCTCTATTTAGACCACGGTATCGACGCCGCGCGCGCGCTTATCGAACGCCTTTGGGGTCCGTTGATTGAAACCGCCAATGGTGCGCCAAAGCATCCCAAATCCGCGCTTCAGGAATGGTGTGCCGCACATGGCCGCAAGGTTCCGGAATATGTAATAACAAAAAAAGAAGGCCCTCCCCACGCTATGACATTTGAAATTACCGTCACTGTAAAAGGTTTTGACCCCGTCACCGCGACAGCGCACAGCAAACAGGCTGCTGAAACAGCCGCTGCTCTCGCATTTTTGGACGTCCACGCATGACCAAAAAATGCGGTCACGTCGCCATTATTGGTGCACCGAATGCGGGCAAATCCACGCTGGTCAATGCTTTGGTCGGACAGAAGGTCGCGATTGTTAGCCCAAAGGCGCAAACGACCCGCACACGCATGCTGGGCGTCGCGCTTGCCGGCGAAACGCAGATCATATTGGTCGACACGCCAGGAATATTTGCGGCGCAACGCCGCTTTGACCGCGCCATGGTTGCTGCAGCATGGGACGGTGCGGGCGATGCGGACATGATTGCATTGATCGTTGATGGCCGCGCAGGTGCCGGTCCAAAGGTCGAAAAGATATTGGAGGGGCTTAAGGACCGCCCAGAACGCAAGTGGCTGGTGCTGAACAAGGTGGATATTGCCGCCAAGGAAAAGCTGCTGTCGCTCACGACGAAGTTGACCGAAAAATGCGATTTCGAACAAATCTATTATATCAGCGCAGCGACGGGCGATGGCCTTGATGAATTCAAACAGGCGCTGGCGGATGCCATGCCCGAGGGCGAATGGCATTTCCCTGAAGATCAGGTTTCCGACGCCACAGACCGTTTAATCGCGTCGGAAATCACGCGAGAGCAGCTCTATCTCCAACTCCATGAAGAGCTGCCTTATGCCAGCGCCGTCGAGACCGAGAAATATAGCGAGCGCGAAGACGGATCGTTGGAAATCCACCAGCAGATCCTTGTCGCCAGACCAACCCAGCGCGCGATTGTGCTTGGCAAAGGCGGCGCACGGATCAAGGCGATTGGCGAAGCGGCCCGCATGGAGTTGGCCAAATTGATGGGCGTGAAGGTCCACCTATATTTGCATGTGAAGGTGCACGCCAAGTGGGACGAAGATCGCACCTTGTATCGCGACATCGGGCTCGAGTGGGTCGAGTAACCGCAGGCCGAAAGGCCGAAGAGATGTCATCCCCGCCGCATCAGGGATGACATGTTTCTGTAATGCTTACTTGGCTGTTTTTGCCTTGGGCTTGGCCGCCGCCTTTTTCTTAGGGGCAGCCTTTTTCTTCGGCGCAGCTTTCTTCTTCGTTTTTGATGGCATCGCCGCACGTGCGTCAATCAATTGCGCCGCTTCTTCCAATGTGAGTTCATCAGGTGCAATCGACTTGGGCAAAGTCGCGTTGGTCGTGCCGTCGGTCACATAAGGCCCAAAGCGGCCTTCCATCAGCTTGAGCTCAGCCTCGGTACGTGGATGCTTCCCAAGCTCTTTCAGCGGGGCACGGGCCGCACCGCGCCCACGGCCCGGATTGGCGGCCGCCTCGGCTAGCTTTGCCACGGCACTGTTCATGCCCGTTTCGAACACTTCGGTCGTCGACTGCAACCGTGCATATTTACCGTTGTGCGCCAGATATGGGCCATAACGCCCAATGCTTGCGGTTATTGGCTCACCGCTTTCGGGGTGGGTTCCAACGGTGCGCGGCAAGGACAGCAGCTTTACCGCCCATTCAAGGCCGATATCTTCTGCGGGAATATCTTTCGGTATCGATGCGCGCTTGGCCTCTTTGCCTTCGCCCATTTCGAAATAGGGACCAAAACGACCCGATTTGCGGCTCACTTCCAACTGTGTTTCTGGATGTTGGCCGAGCACTTCTGGCCCCGTGTCCTCGCCATTTTCGCCACCTGGCTGCGCGAATTTCCGTGTGTATTTGCAATCCGGATAATTGGAACATGCAACAAAAGCGCCAAATTTACCGCCACGAAGCGCAAGCCTGCCCTCACCGCATTTCGGGCATAGGCGCGGGTCGGTGCCATCTTCGCGCTCAGGAAACAGATAAGGCGACAGGAAGATATCAAGCTCAGCGGTTACTTCCGAAGGCTTTTGCTCCATGACTTCAGCCGTCTTCGGCTTAAAATCGCGCCAGAAGGATTCCAAAAACGCCTGCCAGTTTGCACGGCCGCCGCTGATTTCATCAAGCTGGTCTTCCAGCCCTGCGGTATAATCATAGGCGACATAACGTTCAAAAAAACGTTCGAGAAATGCTGTGAGCAATCGGCCGGATTCCTCTGCAAAGAAACGATTTTTTTCAACACGAACATATGCCCGATCTTTCAGAACCTGAATGGTCGACGCATATGTCGATGGACGCCCAATGCCCAGTTCTTCCAACCTTTTAACGAGCGTCGCTTCGGAAAAACGGGGGGGTGGTTGCGTGAAGTGCTGCGTTTTTTCGACAGCATGCTTCGCGGGCGCATCGCCGACGGACATGGCAGGCAAAATTGCGCCATCTTCGCTCTCGCTATCGTCCAGGCCTTCTTCATACACGGCCAAGAAACCAGGGAATTTCATCACCTGCCCCGTGGCGCGCAGCGCGGTCTGTCCGGTGCCGTCCACCAGATCAACCGTGGTCCGCTCCATACGTGCTGAAGCCATCTGGCTGGCCATCGCGCGCTTGTAGATCAGGTCATACAAACGGCCATGATCGCCGGAACCGGCCTTGTCTTTGGAGAAATCGGTTGGCCGAATGGCTTCGTGGGCCTCTTGCGCGTTTTTGGCTTTGGTCTGGTAGACCCGCGGTTTGTCGGGCAGATAGCCGCTGTCAAAGCGGTCAGAGATCGTTTTGCGCGCGGCCGAAATGGCGCTGTGGTCCATTTGGACGCCGTCCGTACGCATATAGGTGATCGCACCATCTTCATACAACCCCTGCGCAATCCGCATGGTGTGGCTGGCGGAAAAGCCAAGCTTGCGCGCGGCCTCCTGCTGCAATGTCGATGTCGTAAATGGCGGTTGTGGGTTGCGCGTGACCGGCTTTGTTTCAACAGAATCGACGGTGAACTTACCCGCCTCAACCGCGGCGCGTGCTTGCTCTGCCTCGGCCTCGGTTTTCAAATCCATCTTGTCGAGTTTTTTGCCGAGATATTGGGTCAGGCGGGCATCGAACTTCTGCCCCTTATGTTCCATCGCAGCCTTCACCGACCAATATTCTTGCGCACGAAACGCTTCGATCTCACGCTCGCGCTCAACGATTAAGCGCAGCGCAACCGACTGAACACGGCCAGCGGACTTTGCACCCGGCAGCTTGCGCCACAATACGGGCGACAGCGTAAAGCCCACAAGATAATCCAGCGCACGGCGCGCGCGATAGGCATCGATCAGGTCGATATCCAAAGCCCGCGGATGCTTCATGGCGTCCGTGACAGCTTGCTTCGTAATTGCGTTGAACGTCACGCGACCGACATTTGCGGGGAGCGCCTTTTTCTTGGCGAGCACTTCTTGCACATGCCAGCTAATCGCTTCGCCTTCGCGGTCAGGGTCGGTCGCGAGGATTAATCCGTCCGCCTTTTTCGCTTCGTCTGTTATCGCCTTCAACTGCTTTGCTTTGTCGGCATAATTATCCCACAGCATCTCAAAGCCATTTTCAGGATCAACCGACCCATCCTTGGGCGGCAAATCGCGGATATGTCCGTAGGACGCCAATACCTTGAAGCCGGGGCCCAAATATTTCTCGATTGTCTTGGCTTTTGCAGGTGATTCAACGATGACTAATTGCATGATAATATGAGCTTTTCTAAAATCTCTCGCGTACGCGTATAGGCTGATGGGGTTGGAGGGGTGTCGTCAAGACGAAAATTTCATGCGGCGAAACGTACTTTTCCGCCTGCCCCACGCTCCAGTTTTCCGGCCAGTTCCATTTCGAGCAGAACCATCTGCACGTTGGCTTGACTGCTGCCCGATTGGCGCACCAATTCATCCACCGAAACATAGGTCATGCCCATCAGGTCGATGACGGCTTGCCGCTCGTCATTGGTGTCGTCGCCGATGGTTGCCGGTTCAGACGCGACATAGCGCGCCGGCACCGCGCGCATACGGTGATCCAATGGCCGGACCAGTTCGGCGATTTCTTCGGCATTCTGCACAAGCGTTGCGCCTTCGCGGATCAGCTGGTTGCAGCCCCGCGATCTTGGATCAAGCGGCGACCCCGGAATGGCCATCACCTCACGCCCGGCTTCGGCAGCAAGCCGCGCGGTGATGAGCGATCCGGATTTTGGTGCAGCCTCAACCACGACGGTGCCCGCCGAAATCCCTGCAATAATTCGGTTGCGATATGGGAAATGCCGGGCGCGGGGTTCAGTCCCGGGCGGTTGTTCGGCGATGAGCAAGCCACGTTCTGCAATCGCGTCCTGAAGCGCCTTGTTCTCCGGCGGATAAACAACATCAAGTCCGCCTGCGATCACAGCGATCGTTCCGCTTTCGATTGAACCTGCGTGCGCGGCGGTATCAATCCCGCGCGCCAGTCCCGAGACCACCGGGAATTCCATTTGGCCAAGATCATAGGCCAGTTGCCGTGCGAACTGACACGCACCAGCCGACGCGTTGCGCGCACCAACGATGGAAATGGCGATGCGATTGAGCAGCCCCAAATCACCCTTCACACTCAAGACGGGCGGCGCATTGTCAAAGTGCGACAGCAAAGATGGATATTCGGGATCGCCAATGAAAATATGACGTCCGCCAAATTTCTCAACGAATTGCAATTCGCGCGCGACACTCGCTTCGTCGGCAAGCAGCGACGGACCGCCACCGCCGCGACGAACAAGGTCGGGCAAAGCCCCCAGCGCAGCCTTTGCGTTGCCAAAGCGACCCATGAGCTGGCGATAACTGACAGGACCAATATTGGGTGATCGAATTAGCCGAAGCTGATCAAATTGTTCCTGGCTGCCCCCCATTGCCGCGGTCAGCCTTTGCTTTTGCCGATACGTGGTTCGGTGCCGTCCATCAGGTTTTCGATATTGGTCCGGTGTTTCCAAAACACGATCAATGTGCATGCGACCAAAAGGGCCACCAAATCATATCGGCCGAAATAAGCCGCGGCGACAGGCGCGCACAAAGCGGCCAGCAGTCCGGCGAGTGAAGATATCCGGAAAATCAGAAGCGCACCGATCCACGCGATGGCGTACACAACGCCGCCTTGCCAAAACAGGCCGAATAGGATGCCGGCATAGGTCGCGACACCCTTCCCGCCTTTGAAACCCAGCCACACGGGGTACAAATGGCCAAAGAACGCGCCTGCTGCGGCAAATGCGGCACCACCCGGCAGATAATGCGTTGCGATAAAGACTGCGAAGAAACCCTTTAGCAGGTCGAGCAACAACGTCAGAGCGGCAAGCCCCTTGCGTCCGGTCCGCAACACATTGGTCGCGCCGATATTGCCTGATCCGATGTTCCGGATATCGCCGCCGCCCGATGCCTTAGTCAGCAACAAGCCAAACGGAATTGAACCAAGCAGATATCCAAGCAGAAGACCCGCAATCATGTTGAACCCAATATCATCCATTGGTCGAATCCTCTAAATATCTGTATGACGTAACTGTTTTGTTTCGCCTGCTCAAGGCCACCGACGTGTCAGCCAGCGCGGCGCATTACCCACCTGACGCGTGACCAGCTTTGGCCTGACACCAACATAGAAGGTATAACTGTCCCGCTCTATCGCGCTTTGGTTTGTCGCAAATCAAATCACTCTAAGCGAAAATATCGCATAGAAGCCTTCATTATGCCGCTTGTTGCAAGTCGTTCGCGCTGGATTTTTCCATTTCTGGGGACTAATGGGCGTCGATGCGCCGCAGCAGCGGCTTAAACCCGGGGTTAGTATCCGTGAATTACGATGCTGTTTTCGAAAAAGCGATTGACCGCCTTCATGCCGAGGGCCGCTACCGTGTGTTTATCGATATTTTGCGGAACAAGGGGAATTATCCCAACGCGCGCTGCTTCGCCGGACATAACGGCCCCAAGGACATCACCGTGTGGTGTTCAAACGACTATCTCTGCATGGGGCAGCACCCCAAGGTCATCACCGCTATGGAAGATGCGTTGCATGACGTAGGCGCTGGTTCTGGCGGGACGCGTAACATTGGCGGCAACACGCATTATCATGTTGAACTGGAACATGAACTTGCCGATTTGCATGGCAAGGATGGCGCATTGCTGTTCACGTCAGGCTATGTTTCCAACGATGCGACGCTGTCGACATTGGCTAAGGTTTTGCCCGGATGCATCATCTATTCGGACGAATTAAACCACGCGTCCATGATTGCCGGTATTCGCAATGCGGGCTGTGAAAAGCGCGTTTGGCGGCATAATGATCTGGCGCATTTGGAAGAGCTGCTCGCGGCCGATGATCCAGAGGCACCGAAGCTGATCGCCTTTGAAAGCGTGTACTCGATGGACGGCGACGTTGCGCCCATCGCCGCCGTTTGCGATTTGGCCGATAAATATAATGCGCTTACCTATTGCGACGAAGTGCACGCCGTTGGCATGTACGGCGCGCGTGGTGGCGGCATTAGCGAGCGGGACGAAGTCGCCGACCGCGTCACGATCATTGAAGGCACGCTGGGCAAGGCATTTGGCGTGATGGGCGGGTATATTGCCGCTGATCAAAAGATCATTGACGTCATTCGGTCCTATGCACCCGGATTTATTTTTACGACATCGCTCTCGCCTGTGCTTGTGGCTGGCGTATTGGCATCGGTCCGTCACCTGAAGGCATCAAGCGAGGAGCGTACCGCACAGCACGCAAATGCCGCAATGTTGAAGACGTTATTTGCGGATGCCGGATTGCCCGTCATGGTAAGCAATACCCATATCGTGCCATTGATGGTCGGTGATCCGGTGAAGGCCAAGAAGGTCAGCGACATATTGCTCGCGGAATATGGCGTATATGTTCAACCGATCAACTACCCCACTGTGCCACGCGGCACGGAGCGGTTGCGTTTCACGCCGGGTCCTCAACATACCGAGGCTATGATGCGCGATTTAACGAGCGCATTGATTGAGATTTGGGGCCGGGTGGATATCCGCGCTGCTCAGGCTGCTTGAGCCAAAAGCTGCACAAAGGTTTCCCGGTCCACATTCCCGCCCGATAACGTAACCGCGGTTACCGGCTTTAATTCTATCTTTCCGGAAAGGACGGCCGCGAGTGCAACTGCGCCGCCCGGTTCAACCACGAGGTGGAGTTTCTCAAACACCAACCGCATCGCCGCAGCCACTTCAGCGGTGGTAACCGACACGCCCTGTGATACACGGTTGCGTAGGACGTCAAAGTTTATTGGATAGGTCTGCGGTGTCTGTAACGCATCGCAATAAGTTGGGTGCAAAAGGTCTTTAACAGGCAAAATCTCGCCTGCTTCAAGCGAACGGATGATATCATCCCAACCCTCGGGCTCGACGATTGCGATGTCCGCGTCGGGACAGGCGAGCGCAAGGCCGGCGGCAAGACCGCCGCCACCGCAGCAGGAAACAATCAAATCTGGCCCTTTCATGCCAAGGCTTTGCAGCTGCTCACCAATCTCAATTCCCGCTGTGCCCTGCCCTTCGATAACCCACGGATCGCCAAAGGCATGCACGAGCGTTGCGTTGCTTTGTGCAATCAACGCGGCGGCCACTGCTTCACGCGATTCCGTTGCGCGGTCATATAGCACCACTTGCGCGCCAAGCGCCTTTGTCGCTTCAAGCTTCATACGCGGGGCGTTCGAGGGCATGACGATGGTTGCGGATATGCCAAGCTTCTTTGCCGCCCGAGAGCCGATGCCACGCGCCGCGAATCTTGAACGCGCCGATGGGCTGAAGCATTTCGGCCTTGCACCAAATCGTTGCGCCATCCACCTCAAGCGGCAGCAAGGGGGTTTTTGGCAGAATAGCGGCTATCTTGGCCATCGCCCGCTGCACCCCTTCGTGCGTGGGCGTCGTGATGGCTACAGCCAATTCTTGTTCTGTCATAAAAGGCCCCTATATGCGTGCGCTGAACGAATCTCTGATAAGTGGAAATAGCATATGAGCAAGGTATTGGTAATTGGCGCAGGCGGCGTTGGATCGGTTGCGGTCCACAAAATGGCCATGAACCAGGATATCTTCAGCCATATCAGCCTCGCAAGCCGCACAAAGTCGAAGTGCGACGCCATTGCCGCTTCGGTAAAGGAGCGCACGGGCGTCGTTATCGACACTTATGGCCTTGATGCGGATGATGTTGCCGCGACAACCGCCTTGCTGAACCAGATTAAGCCAAGCCTCGTCGTCAACCTCGCGCTCCCTTACCAAGACCTCAACATCATGGACGCCTGCCTTGCTGCGGGCGTGCATTATATGGACACAGCGAACTATGAGCCGCTGGATGTCGCCAAGTTCGAATATCACTGGCAGTGGGCATATCAGGATCGTTTCAAGGATGCCGGCCTCGCCGCTTTGTTGGGTTCAGGCTTCGACCCCGGCGTGACATCAGTGTTCACGACCTATTTGAAAAAGCATCACTTCGACCGTATCGACACGCTCGACATCCTCGACTGCAATGGCGGCGACCATGGTCAGGCCTTTGCCACCAACTTCAATCCGGAAATCAACATCCGTGAAGTCACTGCCGTCGCGCGCCATTGGGAAAATGGTGATTGGGTCGAAACCCCCGCAATGTCGGTGAAGCAAAGCTTTGACTTTGAAGCGGTTGGCCCAAAGAACATGTATCTGATGTACCATGAGGAAATTGAAAGCCTCAAAACCCATCTGCCCGAAATCAAGCGTATCCGTTTCTGGATGACCTTTGGCGATGCGTACATCACCCACCTGAATGTGCTTCAGGCGGTTGGCATGACGCGGATTGATCCTGTCATGTATGAAGGCAAGGAAATCATTCCGCTGCAGTTCCTGAAGGCGGTTCTGCCTGAACCTGCCTCGCTTGGTCCAACGACCAAGGGCAAGACCAACATTGGCTGTATCGCCACTGGCCTTGGCAAGGATGGCAAGGAAAAGACGCTTTATATCTACAATATCTGCGACCATGAAGATGCCTATGCCGAAACCGGCAATCAGGCGGTGAGCTATACCACGGGCGTGCCAGCGATGATCGGTGCCGCTATGCTGCTGACGGGCAAATGGTCGGGTGCGGGCGTTTGGAACATTGAGCAGTTCGATCCCGATCCCTTCATGGACATGCTCAACGCGCATGGACTGCCTTGGCAGGTGAAGGAACTGGACGGGCCGCTGACGTTCTAATGGAAACCAAAGCCGGCGATCCTGGCGCATTTGCGCATTTCGATCTATATCGCGTTCCATCGCCGGCATTTGTCGTCGATGAAGTCGCGCTGCGGCGGAACCTTGCTGTTCTCGCGGACGTAAAAGCACGGTCGGGTGCCAAAATCCTATGCGCGATGAAGGCGTTTTCCATGTGGAAAGTGGCGCCCATCATTGGTGAATATCTCGATGGCGTGTGCAGTTCAGGCCTGTGGGAATCGCGTCTTGCCCGCGATTATTATAAGGGCGAGATCGCGACTTATTGCGCTGGCTATAAAGAAGCAGACATGGCCGAAATCGTTGAGATTTCTGATCATGTCATTTTCAACAGCCCCAGCCAGCACAAACGTTTTGCGGCATTCCTGAATGACAGCGTGGATGTCGGGCTTCGGCTCAACCCCGAACATGCCGAGGGCGAAGTTGCGAAATATGACCCTTGCTCGCCCGGTTCACGCCTTGGTTTCCCTGTAAGCCAGCTGAGGCAAGAACATTTGGAGGGCGTGTCCGGTCTGCATTTCCATACCTTGTGCGAACAAGACTTCGAGCCACTCAAGCGCACATGGGAGGCGTTAAAGCCGCAGATTGCGCCCTATTTTGGTCAATTGCGTTGGCTGAACTTTGGTGGCGGCCATCACATCACCCGCGCGGATTATCAACGCGACGACCTTGTGGCATTCATTCAGCAGGTTCGCGCTGAAACCGGCCTCGACGTCTATCTTGAACCCGGTGAAGCGACTGCGCTTGATGCCGGCATATTGATTGGCGAACTGCTTGATGTGTTCGAAAATGGTTTGCCCGTCGGCATTACCGATATCAGCGCGACCTGTCACATGCCTGACGTCATTGAGGCACCGTATCGCCCCGCGATGCTTGGCGAGCTTCAGGACGGCCCTGCGGTGCGTCTGGGTGGCCCAAGCTGCCTTGCTGGCGATATCATCGGCGATTACCGTCTTCCGGTCGCTCCAGAGGCCGGAGCGCGCTTCGCGTTTCTCGATCAGGCGCATTATTCGATGGTGAAAACCAACACCTTCAATGGCGTCCCGCTTCCGTCCATCTGGCTTTGGAACAGCGACACAGACGCGTTGGAATGTGTACGCGCATTCGACTGGACCGAGTTTAGGGACCGGCTCAGCTAAAAACGCAACGAATCACTTTACATACCCCCCTGCTTTTCATAAGGGACGCCTCCGCTGCCCCAGGGGGACTTCCAATAACCGCAAGGCAGCCTTGTTGTTTCACGTTATTTTTTTTGGGGGTCCCTTGAGTTGCACGAGTATCTTGACGCTCTAGCTGTAGTCCGCGCCCAGCGCCCTGACGAACCTATCACGCTCCTTCGCCCGCATGCCGCTTCGCGCGCCGCCCGTTTCTTCGTTGAGAAGTTTCAGGGTAAGTCGCTGTACGCGGTAAAGGCCAATCCTTCGCCTGCATTGCTTGAGACTTTGTGGGACGCGGGCATCACGCATTATGACGTCGCGTCGCTCGGCGAAGTGCGTTTGGTGAGCAAATTCCTGCCCGATGCGAAGCTGTGCTTCATGCATCCTGTGAAAAGCGAACGCGCGATTGCGCAAGCTTATCACAACCATAATGTCCGCACATTCAGCCTCGACAGCCATGAGGAATTGGAAAAGATCGTGCGTGCCACCGATGGCGCGACCGACCTAGAACTGTGTGTCCGTATTCGCGTGTCATCAGAGCATGCGAAGCTCAGCCTTGCATCAAAGTTCGGCGCAGATCCGTCCGAAGTAGCAGATCTGCTCGTCGCGACACGTCAGGTCGCCGACAGCTTGGGCATCTGCTTCCACGTTGGAAGTCAGGCGATGACGCCGGCTGCTTATGCCGAGGCAATGGAGCATGTGCGTGCCGCCATCGTTGAAGCGTCTGTTACGGTTGATATTGTCGACGTGGGCGGCGGTTTCCCATCGGTCTATCCCGGCATGGAACCACCCGCGTTGGAAGGCTATTTTGAAGTCATCCACAATTGCTTCGAAGATCTTCCCATCAGCTACTCCGCAGAACTTTGGTGTGAGCCGGGCCGCGCATTGTGCGCCGAATATGCATCGCTGCTAGTGAAGGTCGAAAAACGCCGTGGGCAAGAGCTGTTCATCAACGACGGTGCGTATGGATCATTGTTTGATGCAGCGCACATCGGCTGGCGCTTCCCTGTGGCGCTTCAGCGGTCGGACACCTCAATTGGTACCCAGATGGCTGAATTCAGTTTCTACGGGCCCACCTGCGACGATATGGACCATATGGCGGGGCCATTCATCCTTCCCGATGACGTGCAAGCCGGTGACTATATCGAAGTCGGCATGCTGGGCGCATATGGCTGCGCGATGCGGACCGAATTCAACGGCTTTGGCGAGACCGACACGGTTCCGGTCGAAGACGAACCCATGGCAAGCCTTTATGCCGAGTTGCCCGCCAATGACGCGAGCAACGTTGTGAAGATCGGCAAGCGGTCCGCGCAATAAGTTACAATTGACAATTATTGACAGGTGCATCACCCTCCCCATCTTACGACGGGGAGGGTTCTTTATATGAATATGCCTATTTTGGCGCCTGCAGCGGTACTGGTCCTGTGGTCCGTTTTCATGATGTATTGGCTCATGGCGGCGCGGCTTCCAGCGATGGCGAAAATCGGTGTGGATCTTGGCAAAGCTGCGCCCGGCGGGCGTGGACAAGACATTGATCCCAATTTACCGCCGCCCGTGGCTTGGAAGTCTCACAATTATGCGCATCTTATGGAGCAGCCCACGGTATTTTATGCCGCGGTTATAATCCTGGCGGTTTCGGGCGGCGCAAGTGAGATGTCTGTGTATCTGGCGTGGGGCTACGCGATCTTGCGGGTGATCCACAGTGTCTGGCAATCGACGGTCAATATCGTCAGCGTCCGTTTTGTTTTGTTTGTGTTGTCATCATTGTGTCTGACGGTTTTGGCCGTTCAGGCCGTTCTTGCGACAATTTAAGGGGAGAGTTGATATGAATAGTGCAATATTAGGACCAGTCGTCGCGCTTGCGGCATGGACAATGATTATCTGGATATGGATGTATGCCACGCGCATACCCGCAATGAACCGCGCAGGGATTGATGGGTCGAAGATTGTTGGTTCTTCCGCCGGTGCCTTACGCGATGCGCTTGCTGCCAAAGGCGAAGAAAAAGCCTCGTGGGTTGCAGACAATTACAATCACCTGCACGAAGCACCTACGGTCTTTTATGCGGTATGTTTGACACTTGCCATGGTTGGCCAGGGCGACAATCTGAGTGCAACGATTGCTTGGGTATATGTGGGCCTTCGTGTGGCACATAGCTTGGTACAAATTTTGTCGAACCGCGTTCTCATTCGGTTTGGACTGTTTGCACTGTCGTCAGTGGCACTCATGATGCTCGTCGCACATGCCGTAATGGCGGTGCTTCTGCACTAACGGCTGAAATGCCCAACCAGCTCGATATGGGTTGACCAGCGGAATTGCCCAACAGGCCAAATCCGCTGCAACCTGTATCCAGCGGCCACCAATGTTTTTGCATCCCGCGCAAAGCTCGCCGGATTGCAGCTGACATAGGCAATCGACGGAACCGTGGAAGCAGCAAGGTTCGCCACCTGCTCCTTTGCGCCAGCGCGCGGCGGATCCAGCACGACGGTCTGGAACCGGTTCAGCTCATCAGGCGACAGCGGCCGGCGGAACAGGTCGCGATGCTCGGCAAATATAGTGCGGCCCGAACGACCCGCAGCAGCCTTAAGCGCCAGACTGGCCTGAAGATCAGCCTCGCCAGCATAAATCTTACGCCCAGCGCCCATCGACAGCGCAAATGTGCCTGAACCGGCAAACAAATCGGCGACGATCGTGTCGTCGCCGATAATGTCATTTACGGCCTGCACCAGAGCCGCCTCACCATCCAGTGTTGCTTGCAGGAAGCCATAAGGCTGGTACCCCACAGCAACACCGCCAAGCGTTACGGTAACAGGCTCTGGCTCATAAAATGGAACGGGTCCGTAGCCTTCATCCAACGACAGACGCGCAAGGCCATAGGTTTTCGCAAATTCAGACAAGGTCTCATGCGTATCGAGATCATTGGCGATCCAGTTTTCAATCAATACGTCAACGCCTTGATCGACCATCGCCAATTTGATCTGAACCTGACGCGCACGGTTAAGCCGTGGCTCCAGCAGGCTGCGCAGTGGCTTAAGCAACGCGAATAGCTCCGGCACTACGACGTCACATTGCCTTAAGTCTATGATGCGGTGGCTTTTCTCGGTGCTGAAGCCCAGTTGAAATTGCTTGCCTGCCCATGCCGAACGCACCGCAATGCGCCGGCGCGTGGCGGGGGGAGACAAATGGACGGGCATGACCTCGCCGATGTCGACCTGCTGCGTCGCCAACGCATGCGTGACGCGCGCGGCAACAAACAGGCGCAGGCTGTCTTCGTCGAGATGCTGCAACTGGCATCCACCGCATAATGGGAAGTGCTGGCACGGCGGCGTTGCGTGGTGCGGTCCGTGGATCAAACCGCCTGCGGGGTCGACGATGTCGCCCGGGGCGGCATGCGCGACATAGCGTCCATTTGCGGTTACGCCGTCGCCGCGTGCTGCGACCCTGATAATCTCTTCTGTGATGCTCATAGCGCCCCATGCCCTTGAAGGCGCGCGCAATCAACCGGCGTCTTTGCTTGCGCCTTCTTCCGCTGCAATTTGCTCGGTCGGGACCGCGCCATCTCCGCCGCAGCCAGCTAGGCTGGCGAGCAGCAAAGTTGCTGCCGCATATTTAGATATCGGCGTAGACATGCGTTTCGGCGCTGCCACCGGGATGCGTGACTGCGCCGTTATAGGCAGGCCCGACATTTTGAGCATAGCGCCATATTGCGCCCGACCCATAATCGGTGGCGCGTGGCGTCCAATGTTTCCGTCGTTCTTCAAGGACTTCGGCAGGCACGTTGAGGTCGATAACACCGGTTTCGGCGTCGATCATGATCTCGTCGCCATCTTGAATCAAAGCGATTGGTCCGCCTTCGGCTGCTTCGGGGCCGACATGGCCAATGCAGAAACCGCGTGTCGCGCCAGAGAAGCGTCCATCGGTGATGAGCGCAACCTTCTCGCCCATGCCCTGCCCATATAGAGCCGCCGTCGTCGAGAGCATTTCGCGCATGCCGGGGCCGCCCTTTGGCCCTTCATAACGGATGACAATGACCGAACCTTCGCGGATTTCGCGTGCTTCAACCGCGGCAAAGCAATCTTCTTCGCAGTCAAAAACCTGTGCAGGGCCGGTAAAGGTCAGGCGGTCCATACCGGCGACCTTCACGATTGCGCCATCGGGCGCCAATGTCCCGCGAAGGCCAACGACGCCACCTGTCGGCGTTATTGGCGCGGTTGCTGGATAAATCACCTTTTGGTTGGGGTTCCATGTAATTTCTTCGATATTTTCGCCCAACGTCTTGCCCGTCACGGTCATGCAATCGCCGTAGAGAAGCCCTTCGGCAAGCAACGACTTCATCAGCATATACACGCCGCCCGCATCGTACATGTCGCGCGCCACAAATTGGCCGCCCGGCTGCAAATCCGCCATATAAGGTGTTGTTTTGAACGCCTCGGCAACGTCGAACAAGTCAAACGAGATACCAGCTTCATGCGCCATTGCGGGCAAATGCAGCGCACCGTTGGTCGATCCACCGGTGGCAGCAACAATTCTTGCTGCATTTACAAAGGCTTCGCGCGTACAGATGTCACGCGGTCTAATATTTTTAGCGAGCAAGTCCATCACTTGGACGCCAGCGGCATGGGCGATTTGGTCGCGTGTCGAATAAGGCGCAGGCGCCATGTTGCTGTTTGGAAGCGAAAGGCCAATCGCCTCGCCGACGCATGCCATGGTGTTTGCGGTATATTGACCGCCACAGGCACCGTGCCCAGGGCATGCAACGCGCTCAAGCTCTTCAACCTCCGACAACGGACACGCGCCCGCCGCATATTTTCCAACGATTTCAAAGACATCCTTAACGGTCACGTCCTTTTCATGATAGCGACCGGGGAGAATGGAGCCGCCATAGACAAAGATGGATGGCACATTCAGCCGGAGCATCGCCATCATGATCCCCGGCAGCGACTTGTCGCAACCCGCAAAGCCAACCAGCGCGTCGTAGCAGTGCCCACGCACCGATAACTCAACCGAATCCGCAATGACTTCACGGCTTACGAGCGAGGACTTCATGCCCTGATGGCCCATGGCGATGCCGTCGGTCACTGTGATGGTGTTGAACCGGCGCGGCATGCCGCCGCCCTGCTCCACGCCCTTACGCGCGATGTCCGCTTGCGCATCCAATGTGGTGTTGCATGGCGCACTGTCATTGCCTGCCGACACAACACCGACAAATGGGCGTGCAATTTCCTCAGCGGTCAAACCCATCGCGTAATAATAGCTGCGGTGTGGTGCGCGTTCCGGGCCAACAGAAACATGGCGGCTGGGCAATTTGGATTTGTCGAATTGGTTTGGCATGATGGTCTCCATTATCGCCGCGGCCTTTACGCGTTTTTATGTGGTTAAGCCAAGCTGTTCCGAAACAAAATGGCACATTCCCGACAAAATATGTGCAAATCTTGCTTGGCCGGCAGCGTCGCCAACCAAATCCTGACGCATTTCAATCCCGACATAGGGAATGTTATTGGCCTCTGCGTGCCGGTTCATCGTCGCGTTCAATAACTTGCCCGAATAAGGAAGCTGATCACCGACATTGAGGCCGGCATCCTGTAAGAACGGGATAGCCGCTTTCGATGCCGCTTCGTGCACATTGTACAGCACACCGACATCCCATGGGCGCGCCTCGTCTGGCCGTGTTTTCAATGCGGGTGTGAAGCTATGCAGCGACAATATGAGTGCTGGCCGGCACTCCAGCAAAAGCATTTCTAGCCGGTCATGATAGGGCCGGTGATATCGCGCGATGCGATCCGCGCGCTGCGCTTGGTCCAAATCATTGCCCGGGATGCGACGTCCATCGCTTTCGCGTGGGATAGCGCCGTCTTCGTCCTCTTCGCGGTTCAAGTCGACGACCAGACGAGAGTAACGTCCGAGGAACGCGGCAAAACGCGCGTCTTGCGTCAAGATATGCGCGACCGGATCAACGCCAATGTCCCACGCAATATGGGCATTGAGGTGATCAGCATCCAATCCCAACGCGACATCGCCGGGAACCGCATTTGAAGCATGGTCGCCAATAATCAGGAAACCCCCAATTTTGGGTTCGCCCAATATCCGGAAAGGATCGACCATCATCGTAGCTCGGTCCCCATCGACCACCAAAGAGGATCCAGAAGAGCTTTGGATGCCTGCAAATCCTTGGCCTCATTAAAAAGCGCGAAGCAGGTCGCCCCTGATCCCGACATGCGAACCATGGCCGGGTTAGCGTGCGCAAGCACGTTCAAAATGTCTGTAATAGCGGGACAAATGCCCGCCGCGATGGGTTCAAGGTCGTTGCGACCCGATAAAGTCGCTTGCCAGATGTCGTCCTGCGCCACTGGCCCCCTGTCTTGGCCGTCCCATGCCTTAAAAATGGCGGCTGTAGATACCGACTGCAGCGGGTTGACCAGCAACAGATGCCGCGCAGGCACATTGCTGTCATCGCGCAATTCAATCGCTGTTCCGGTTCCGCTGCCAAAACTCGTACGGCTAAAAACGCAGGCGGGAATGTCGGCACCCAGCGGCGCCAATATATCGGCAAGTTCCTGCTCGCTGGCCTGAATATCCCACAGCCGGTTCAACAACCGTGCCGCTGCTGCTGCATCGGCCGAACCGCCTCCGATTCCCGAGGCTATCGGCAGGTTTTTTGTCAGACGGATGGATGCGCCGTCGGTGATGGAAAAATGCGCGCGAAGCCGGTTCGCGGCTTGCATCACCAGATTATCGTCATCGGCGGAAAGGCCGCTGCCAAAGGGGCCGTCGATCGTGAGGTCGAGCCTATCGGAAAGCGATGCCTGCAACTGATCGCCATACCGCGCAAAGGCGAACAGGGTTTCAATGTCATGATATCCGTCTTCGCGGCGCCGACGCACGTGCAACGCAAGATTGATCTTGGCATAGGCTGTTTCGGTATCCGCGGGCATCACTTCGCCGCCTTGATGTCGCCCGGCAGGCCTGCTTCCAACTTTGACGCAATCCGCAACGCAACCTCGGTATCTGCCGAAATTTGGGCGCTATTCCAGACATGTCGCGCGTCGCGCCGGCGACCTGCCCGCCAATAGGCATCGCCCAGATGCTCGAAAATCGTTGCATCAGCATTTTCGATCGACGCGGCTTTTTCCAGCATTGTTACGGCGTCAATATATTTGCCGCTTTGAAACAAAGCCCAGCCGAGCGAGTCCGCATAAGCCGATGATGTTGGCTCTGCATTATATGCACGCCGCACAAATGCCTCTGCGTTCACCACGTCCTCGCCCCGCTCCAGCATGGCATAACCCAGATAATTCAGTGCGCTCGCATTGGACGGATCTAAAGCGATCGCATTTCGAAGCTCCTGTTGGGCTTCATCCCACTGGCCATTATCGTCCAATGCGCTTGCGAGCATGATATGAAATGAGGCACGACTTTGCGGTGCTTGACGTTTGAAGTCATCCAAGTCCATTGCGCGCCTATATTGGGCGATAGCGTCTGGCAGACGTCCATTTTGCTGCAACATTTGGCCAAGAAAGGTCGCGCGCGCAGCCGATTTGGCATTCTGATCATAGCTGAGGCGCGCCAGTTCAACTGCGCCATCATTGTCACCCATATCGCGCAACAACGCCGCCTTTGCGAAAACGGCGCGTGTCCAATACGGCGAAACGGGCGGAATTTTATCCAAAAGTGCAACCGCGTCACGGCCGCCAGATAATTCGCCCAACGCATGTGCCGTGGTGATGACGGCAGGAGGATATTCCGGCGCGGTCCATAGGGCCAACCGTGCAAGTGCCAGGCCGGGTTCCGGCACATCCTGTTCAATCAGCGACGTTGCGATCCGCACATATAATGCCGCAAGCCCGATATTGGGGCTGATATTCTTTGCAGCTGCATCAGCGCCGTGCAACTGGCCAGCGAACTCGGAACCCATCGCGCCCCCAAGCATTGCATTGGCAAA
>JAJTEF010000074.1:0-4668 GCA_021300355.1 Sphingomonadaceae bacterium
GGCCTGCGCGACGCATCCGGCCACGGCAATGACGGGGCTACTGCCATCCTTGCGACGCAGACGGCCGATTTCGGAATAGACCTACTCTGCGGCCTTTTCGCGAATGTGACAGGTGTTGAGCACGACGAGATCGGCATTTGCCTTTTCATCGGCGGGCGTCATGCCTTGGCTTTCGAACATTTCGGCCATGCGCTCGCCATCATAGACGTTCATTTGGCAGCCGTAATTTTTGATTGAATAGGTTTTGGGAGAATCCGTGCTCATAGCGCGCGTCTATACATAGCGCCGTGCACCCCCGCCACCCTCCATCGCTGCACCTATGCGCGCACGCACTTCCGCGGAAATCGCCTTGCGGTCGGGGTAGTGCAGGGGATCAAACGGCTCTAGAAAATGCATGGTCGCCGTAATCGGTTTCAGATACGACAAAAGCCGCCAGAAATTCTCGGTCACTTTTTCATCGCCGACCCACGCGACACGCGGCGTATGGTGCCCGTAGCTTAGAAATACCGGCTGAACGAGCATGCCCGATGGTGGCGGAACGAGTGCGGCGAACAACGATGGTTTGAACGGCAGCAGGCCCGAACCGTCATGGGTCGTGCCTTCCGGGAATATTGTGACCGGTTGATCGCCCGTCATTGCCGCGCGAAGATCTTCCACCTGATTTCCGACGCTGGCGCGGTTTTCGCGGTTCACAAAGATGGTATTGTTGATTTTGCAAAGCCACCCAATCAATGGCCAGCCCGCAATCCCGTCATTGGCGACAAAGGTGCAACCCGTAACGCCTGACATCACGGGAATGTCGATCCAGCTATGATGGTTGGCGGCGTAAAACACATTCGCGCGCACCCGCTGCCCAGTGGTGGCGGTTGCAATACCGCTGGTCCAGCTGATCGACAGCAGGAACAGGCGCGGCCATGGCGATGGCCGGTTGAGAAGCCGCCAGAGATTGTGGAGGAGCAAGCTCGTTACCAAGCTGGCGGCCATCAGCAGCAGCCGGGCGGCAAACAAACATTGGCCAGCTAAAAATGCAGCGGGGTTGCGGCGTTTAATCCTTGCGGTCGATGGCGACGCCATAGAGTTCCATACGATGGTCAACGAGACGGTAGCCGAGGCGCTCTGCAATGATTTTCTGCAACGCTTCCAGCTCGGGGTCGACGAATTCAACAACTTTGCCGGTTTCGACGTCGATGAGGTGCTTCATAGCGCGCGCGTCCGTCGCCAAAGTCATGCCGGTCCAATATGCCCGCTTCTTCGAACAAGCGGACGGTCCGATATACAGTGGCAATTGAAATCTTGGGATCGATGGCCGACGAGCGACGATAGAGCTCTTCGACATCAGGATGGTCAGTCGCATCCGAGATGACGCGCGCTATGACGCGGCGTTGATCGGTAATACGCAGGCCACGTTCATTACACAGCGCTTCAATGTCGATTTTGATGTCCATCGCGATGCACATTTACTGCCGCGCCACGATTCGTCAAAGAAAAAGGCCGGAGAATGCTCCGGCCTTATTTTTCAGTGAAGCTTTGAGCGCTTTACTTGATTTTTTTCTTCCGGCCCGAACCCGGCGCCCGACCAAGGCCGATAGCCTTTGCGAGTTCGCGACGTTGTTCTGCATAAGCAGGTGCAACCATCGGATAATCAGCGGGCAGACCCCATTTTGCGCGATAGTCATCCGGTGTCATGCCATAATGGGTCATCAGGTGGCGCTTCAGCATTTTCAGCTTCTTACCGTCGTCCAAGCAGACGATATAATCGCGTTTTACGGAATTGCGGACTGGAACAGCTGGTTCCAAAACTATTTCTGGAGCAGCCGCCGTTCCGGAAAGACCGGCGAGTGCAGCGTGCACATTTCCGATTAAAGTTGATACGTCCGATACTGCGACACTGTTGTTGCTGACATGGGCAGCGACAATATCGGCGGTCAGAGTAATCAACAATTCTGCGGTATCGTTACTTTCTTGAGACATATTTTGAACTCCTGGACCCATTTTTATATTTTTTTATAGTTTGCGACTTGCACGATGCATATAGGCTTGAAATTACGTCGTCAAGAAAAGCCGCTAGCTTTCAAATATTAAAGATCAATGAACATCGTAATAGCATCTGGACTTATACCTTCAGCGCTTTTGTAATAATTTTTGCGCCTTCCGATGGGGGCAAAACCAGCCTTCAAGTAGAAATAATGTGCAGGGTTCCCGTCGCGAACTTCAAGAAATAATTTCTCACGGCCCGCGGCTTTGCCTCTATTTATCACGTCGCTGAGAAGATTTTGGCCAATCTGTTGGCGCTGGTAACTTCGTGAAACGCCAATCATCAGCAATTCTTCATGCTCAAAAACCCAGCGCGTGATGGCGAAACCGCATACAATGTCACCATCTTTGGCAAGTAACAGTTGGCAGTCCGGCAGTACTAAAGTGGACAGGCATTGCGCCGCCGTCCATGCTTCGCCAAATCGGGCGTCGAAGGCGTCGGACATGATGGGCATGATGGACGCAATGTCTTTTGCATCGCCTTCAACGACGTGGATCATGCCTGGACTGTAGCCGGTTTTGCGTCTGGCGCCCTTCCATAAATAGGAACGGGCGGAAGGGCGTGGTCGCCCGATAAATGCGCCCATCCTCGCGCGTCGGGCAGAATGTCGGTCCAGACACGATCCGCGCGTTGCGGGTCAATGTCGCCGGCAACATGGTCAGCGAGAGCAACAGTCGCCAATAGTTCAGGCAAAACCGACCGTGCGGGCGCTATCGAATGCCCGGCGTCATTAAATGCTTCGAAGAAATACTCACCATGGCCGCCGGTCATGATGACATCGACAGCTGCTTGTGATGCGCTTTGAGCGCGCGCCATCGCGGCGACCAAGGACAAGCAGCCATAGCCGTGCACTTCTATGTGCCATGCCAAGCCCAATGCTTTGGCAGCGGCAACGCCCACACGGATGCCTGTGAAGCTGCCGGGGCCAACATCAACCATGATCTGGTCCGCTTTGCCGTTATCCGGCAGGGCTGCAATGAGCGGCAGCAAACGTTCCGCATGTCCGCGGCCAATCACTTCATGTTGGGCCGCCAGCAATTGCTTGCCATCGAACAACGCAACTGAGCACGCCCGTGTGGCGGTATCGATGACCAATGTGCGCATGATCGCCTGCCGCCGTTTAGGTTAGGCGACCTGATTGAAGCGGGCAAATTCAGGACGCGGGCTGCGGGCAAAAATGCTCGCTTGGTCGCCATAGCCAAGCGTACAGATGAAATTTGACTGCACGTTGGTTCCGGCAAAGAACGCCTTGTCGACAGCGGCATTGTCAAAGCCCGACATTGGACCCGTATCCAATCCCAATGCACGCGCGGCCAGCATCAAATAGGCGCCTTGTAAGCTGCTGTTCCGAAATGCCGTCTTTTCAATGGCCACGTCGTTACCGGCAAACCAGCTGCGGGCATCGGCATGGGGAAACAATTCGGGAAGCTGTTCGTAAAATTCGAGGTCCATTCCGATAATCGCTGTGACAGGCGCTTGCAGAATTTTGTCGCCATTCGACGGCATTGTGCATGCCGCCAGCTTTTGTTTCGCTTCGGTGGATGTGCACCAAATGATGCGCGCGGGAAGACAGTTCGCAGATGTCGGACCAAATTTCATCAAGTCCCAAATGCCCTCAAGCTGCGCCTGCGACACGGGCTTATCGAGATACCCATTGTAGCTGCGGGCCTCGCGGAACAGCTGATCAAGCGCTGTGTCGTTTAATGCTTCGGACATAAGATTTCTTTCAGGTGAAAAGTTTAGGCGGCACGCACTTCGATGACTTCGGGCACATAATGCTTCAGCAATTGTTCAATGCCGTTTTTCAGCGTTGCCGAAGAAGACGGGCAACCGGCGCATGCGCCTTGCATTTGCAAAAAGACGATGCCCTTTTGAAATCCGCGATAGACGATATCTCCGCCGTCATTGGCAACGGCAGGGCGGATTCGCGTTTCAATCAATTCCTTGATCTGGACAACGATGTCGGCATCTTCCGGATCATCGAGCGGGTAGTCGGCATCTGCCGATGGCACAGCAAATCCGGCGGCAGCTGGTTTGAACAACGGCATGTTCGCGCTGAAATGGTCGAGCAATATCGCAAGCACGTCGGGTTTCAGGCTGGACCAATCTGTACCGGGGGCGGCAGTGACCGAAATAAATTCGCGTCCAAAAAATACCCCGGTTACGTCACCAAGTCCGAAAAGTGCTTCCGCCAATGGGGAGGCTTCAGCCTCTTCGGGGGCGGCGAAATCGCGCGTTCCATTTTCCATCACGGCGCGGCCGGGCAGAAATTTGATCGTGGCGGGGTTTGGGGTCAGTTCAGTTTCTATCAGCATTTCACGCATGTGGTGCGGTGGCGGTAAAAGTGCAAGCCAGAATGTCTTGACAGGGGCGAAGCCACGGTTGACCAAGCGCATCAAAGGGAGAGTAAAAATGGTCGATCAGTCGCATAAAACAGCCTGGATAACGGGCGCATCGTCGGGGATAGGTGAGGCACTGGCCAAAGCATTTGTTGGAAGCGGCGGCCATGCCGTGCTGTCCGGACGGAATGTCGCTGAACTGGAGCGCGTCGCGGTTGCTACCGGCGCGCCCGAACGCTGCTTCATCCTGCCATTCGATACCGTCGATTATGCGACCCTGCCGTCAAAGGTCGC
>JAJTEF010000074.1:4686-5660 GCA_021300355.1 Sphingomonadaceae bacterium
TACCAGCGGATCGTTGATGTGGACTTGCTTGCGCCGATCGCGCTGACGCAAGCGCTTTTGGGGCATTTGGTTTCAAATGGACATGGCCAGATTGTCATGATCTCCAGTGTCGCGGGTAAAGCAGGCATCCCTATGCGGACGGCCTATTGCGCGGCGAAGCACGGGTTGATCGGTTATGCAGATGCGTTGCGTAGCGAAGTTGCAGGGCAGGGCGTCAAAGTGCTCGTTGTCGCGCCGGGTTCTGTGCGGACCAACGTATCGCGCAATGCATTGAATGCCGACGGAACGGTGCGTGGCACGAGCGATGCTGCCATCGATAACGGTATTGACCCAGACGTCGTCGCAACCACGATTTGGGACGCGGTTGACGCTGGAAAGCGCGAGATTGTTATCGCCGAAGGGATGGAGGCAGGCATTCCCGTGCTGCGTGCTCAGGATCCCGAAAAACTGTTCGACATGGTCGAAGCGATGGTCGCCGACGGTTATGCGCAGAAAATCGCGGCTCGATAATCTGTCTGACGACGGGGCCGCACATAAGCCCCGCGACAGGTACGGTTTTGCTCCTTAAGTGCGGCCTGCGCGTAACGCCGCGCCAGCCGCAAAGGGCGACAAAGCGGTAATTGCGAGCGCAGTCGCAGCAAGCAGCTGCATCGCGTTGCCCGGATTTTCGGACAATGTGCCCGCGCCAAAGATCAGCAATGGTATCGTGATGGGCACGAGCAGCAGCCCGCCCAGCGCGCTCGCCCCGCTTAGGCCCGCCGTCAGCGCTGCGATGGTGACGGACAGCCCGGAAAGCGCGGGCAGTGCCAAGGCAAGGCCAAGCAACAACGTCCCCAATTGCGCCTCGGGCAGTCCGATGAGCGCGGAACCGACAACGGTCGCGAGAAGGAGCGGAAGGGCAAAGGCAAAAATCTGGCCAATGATTTTGGCGGTGGCGACCAATTCGTCCGACCAGCCGCGCAGCGCCAGCTGAT
>JAJTEF010000041.1 GCA_021300355.1 Sphingomonadaceae bacterium
GAACTGGGTCAGGCGTTTGTTGCGGCTTTAAAGGCAGATTTCTGATCATGGTGCCTCCATTTGATATCCAGCCCATTTTGACCGGCAAAAAGGTGATTTTGCGGCCGTTGGTGGAGGCGGACTATGACGCGCTATTTGCCGTTGCGTCTGATCCCGATATCTGGGCGATGCATCCATTTCGTGACCGATACAAAAGCGAGGTTTTTATCCCGTTTTTTGCAGATGCCATCAAATCCCGGGGCGCATTTGCAATTTTGGATAGGGCGTCCGGTGATATGATCGGCGGTACGCGTTTTGCGAACTATGTCGCGGATACCAATGAGATTGAAATAGGTTGGACTTTTTTTGGCACGGCATATTGGCGAAGTGGCGCGAACCGTGAAGTAAAGGCGCTCATGCTGCGCTATATTTTTGAATTTGTGCGAACAGTCGTATTCCAGATTGGGACGCACAATTTCCGGTCACGAACAGCGGTCGAACGGCTTGGGGGCCGCCTCGTGGGTTCGCATAAGCGCGAACATGACGGGCAATTGGATGATTACACCACCTATCATTTGTCGCGCGAAGATGCCTTGTGCGGCGTGCTCGCGGACGCACTGACGTAACATGCACGGTGAGAGCGCACTTGAACGACGGTTCTGGCGATATTGGCTCGCGGGCATTTTGTTGTTGGCACTGCAAATCGTACTGAACGTCTGGCTGGTGAATGATGTTTCGCCATTGGGTATCAGCGATCATCAGGCCGCGGGTTCAGCCATACGTGTCGATGCCATTCAGGCCGGATGGCAAGCGTCGGGCGTTATGAAACTTGCGCTATCTAGCATGATTTTAGACTGCCTGTTTATCGGCGTTTATTCTTGGGGCGCATATGCGGGTGGGCGGCTATTCGCGTCAGGACAGAACGCTTTATTGTCCCGCCTCGGAAAAATCATCACGGTGGCCGCACTGGGTTTTTGTGCGGCCGATTATGCGGAGACGATCAGTCAGCTCGTCCAAGCCATCCGCGGGCAGGGCAGTGATAGTCTTGCCTATGTTGCAGCAACTATGCGGCCAGTAAAAACGATCGCATTTCTCGTTACGTTTTTTGGTCTGCTGATGGCGTTATACATTCGACGAACAACGCGCCGCGCGGGTTGACGCCGCCACATGAAAGTTTCACCATCGGAACATATTGTTTTCCGGGAACCCTTCATGAAAAATCTTGTATCGATCGCCGCACTGGCATTTGCCTCACTTTCCGTTTCGACCGTCGTTATGGCGCAGGATTCCACTGCGGCAACATCTGCGCCGACCGTAGCTGAGGCAGATGCCTTCGTCGCTGCTGCGGAAAAGGACCTGTTTGACTTTTCGATTGAGGCGGGACGCGTTGCGTGGATTAACTCCACCCATATTACCGACGACACGGATGCACTTGCGGCACGCTATGGCGAGATAGGCACCGAAAAATCGGTCCGGTACGCGTTAGACGCGGCGAAGTATCAAGCGCTTCCCGGCCTGTCTTACGATACCAAGCGCAAGCTTGATATCCTGCGCGGTGGTATCGTGCTGCCCGCGCCGACTAAAGCGGGTGCAGCCGCTGAACTTGCTACCATCACCACGAAGCTGCAGTCCGCTTATGGCAAAGGTCGTGGCACGCTTAACGGCAAGGAAATCAACGGTTCGGATATTGAGGCTGCGATGGGGTCAAACCGCAACCCCGAAGAACTGAGAGAAATGTGGGTGAGCTGGCATGACAATGTCGGCGCGCCAATGGGCAAGGATTATGCCCGGATGGTTGAAATCGCCAATCAAGGCGCGACCGAGCTGGGCTATGCAGATGTTGGCGCGATGTGGCGTTCAGGCTATGATATGCCAGCCGATGACTTTGCCAAGCTGACGGACAAATTGTGGCTTGAGGTAAAGCCGCTCTATGACGAATTGCACACCTATGTGCGCACGCAGTTGAACAAGAAATATGGCGATGCGGTCCAATCCAAGACAGGGCCCATTCGCGCCGATCTGTTGGGCAATATGTGGGCGCAGGAATGGGGCAATATTTATGACGTCGTTGCGCCTCCGGGAGCTGGCGATATTGGTTATGATATTGGCGCGTTGCTGGTTGCCAAGGGCTACAAGCAAACCGAAGCCGGCGATTTTAGCGCCAATCGCGGCAAGGCGGAAAAGGACATGGTCAAGGTCGGCGAAGGCTTTTTCTCGTCGCTTGGCTTTGCTCCACTGCCCAAGACATTTTGGGATCGTGCGCAATTTATCAAGCCCGCCGACCGCGAAGTTGTCTGCCATGCCTCTGCATGGAATATCGATAATGTCGACGATCTGCGCATTAAGATGTGCATCAAGGTGAAATCCGATGACTTCGTGACTATCCATCATGAGCTTGGGCATAATTATTACCAGCGCGCTTATAACAAGCAGTCATATTTATATTTAAATGGCGCGAATGATGGTTTCCATGAAGCGATCGGTGATGCCGTCGCTTTGTCCATTACGCCGAATTATCTGGTGCAAATTGGCCTGTTGGATGCGAGCAAAGTTCCCGGAGCCAACAAGGACAATGGACTATTGCTGCGCCAAGCCATGGATAAGGTCGCGTTCCTGCCATTTGGACTGCTGATCGACAAATGGCGCTGGGGTGTTTTCAATGGCTCTATTACGCCAGCCAATTACAACAAGGGCTGGACCGACTTGCGTTTGCAATATCAGGGAATTGTCCCACCTGTGGAGCGTGCAGCGGATCGTTTTGATGCCGGTGCGAAATATCATATCCCCGGGAACACGCCATATACCCGCTACTTCCTCGCGCGGATTTTGCAGTTCCAATTCTACAAGGCAGCTTGCGATATTTCGGGTTGGAAAGGCCCGCTCCATCGCTGCTCATTCTATGGAAATAAGGAAGTCGGTACGCGATTGAACGCAATGCTGGAGATGGGCGCATCAAAGCCTTGGCCAGACGCGTTGCAAGCATTTACGGGAACGCGCGAAATGTCGGGCAAGCCCATGCTGGAATATTTCGCCCCGCTCATGAAATGGCTCAAGGCGCAGAATAAGGGCGCGAAAAAGGGCTGGTAACAAAAATAGGCCCCGCCGTGACAGGCGGGGCCTTTTCGATTTGTATTAAGCTGCAGTCTTAGGTGGCGTCTTAACCGGTGCCGCCTTTTTTGGTGCAGGCTTTGCGGCTGCAGCTGGCTTAGATGCCTTTGCTGCCGCCGGTTTCGCGGCAGCCTTCGGGGCAGGCTTGGTTGCCACAGCTTTTTTAGCAACGGGCTTTTTGGCAGCTGGCTTCTTTGCCGGCGCCTTTGTCCCGGCCGTTTTGCGGTCATAAACCTTTTTGCCAGCAACGGCGGCTGCGGCAGTGGCGATAACTGCGCCTGCAACAGCAGCAGTCTTGCCGGGGTTTTCCTTGATCACGGATCCAGCCGTCGCAGCTGCAGTGGACGCTTGATCGACCGCGGATTTTGCCGTCTTCGACGCGGATTGCGCGACCGAACGCGCGCTGCCTGTCAAGCCGTCGGCGAATGCGCGGAATTTGTTTAGCAGCTTGTCGAGCGGTCCGGTGTTTTCGGGTTTCTTCGGCATGGGCCGTACCTCCTTGGTTATATTTTAGGGATAATCAATTGCTTCAGTTTTCGTTCCTGACCCTATCTGAAGGGCGGTTCGTTAAAGGCGCGAAGTTTGCGACTGTGCAGGCTATTTCCCGCCTCCCTAAGCAGCTCGCATGTCTGGATGCCGATTTGCAAATGGGCGGCGATGGCTTCTTCATAAAAACGGTTGGCTTGCCCCGGTAGCTTGATTTCGCCGTGCAGCGGCTTGTCGGACACGCATAGCAATGTGCCATAAGGTACGCGGAAGCGATATCCTTGGGCCGCGATGGTCGCTGATTCCATGTCTATCGCAATCGCACGGCTTTGTGAAAAGCGCAGGGCCGATGCCGAATAACGCAACTCCCAATTGCGGTCGTCTGTCGTAACCACTGTGCCCGTGCGCATGCGCCGTTTCAGATTGGCACCGCTGGTACCCGAAACATGCTCTGCCGCACTTGCCAGTGCCTGCTGCACTTCCGCGATGGGCGGAATTGGAATTTCGGGTGGCAGCACGTCATCCAATATATGGTCATCGCGCAGATAGGCATGCGCCAGGACATAATCCCCAATCCGCTGCGTTTCACGAAGGCCGCCGCAATGGCCAATCATCAGCCATGCTTCGGGGCGTAGCACCGCCAAATGGTCGCAGATTGTCTTGGCATTGGAAGGCCCAACGCCGATATTGACAAGGGTAATCCCCGACCGGTCCGGCGCGATAAGATGGTAAGCCGGCATCTGGTGCCGCCGCCATGTGCTGTCCGCAACAAGCTGCGCCGCGTTGTCGGTAGGTTTGTCGACATACAGACCGCCAGCGCCCGACAAGGCGGTGTAACGGCCATTGCCAACTTGCGTGCATGCCCAACTGACAAACTCATCCACGTACCGATGGTAGTTCGTAAACAGGATGTAATGCTGAACATCCTCGGCGGGCGCGCCGGTATAATGGCGAAGGCGCGCGAGTGAGAAATCGGTGCGCAGGCCGTCAAACAAAGCAAGCGGCGCATTGCCCTTGATCCGCAGCAGTCCGTCGGCGATTTCATCGCCAATGTCGGCAAGCTCGGTCGTGGGGAAATGGCGTGCAAGTTCGTTGGGACTGACTGTGCCCAGTTCCAAATCCGCCGACCCATCTAGAACATAGGGAAAGGGAATTTCCTGTTTGCTGCGGCCAACCGAAATCTCCAGCTCATATTGCCCAATCAGCAGATGGAGTTGCTCACCGATATAGTCGGCAAACAAATCTGGCTTGGTAAATGTGGTCCGGAATGTTCCGACTTTCTCAAGCTTGCCAAATGCAAGGTTGGACTGCGTCTCGCGCTGCTTACCGGCGTAGGTTATGACCAATTCGGGATAACAGAAATCATTGTTGGCGCGTTGGTCGGATGAAGGCGGTGTCCGATCCTTCAAATAATGGGCAAGGGCAGTTTGTAAGCGTTTTACCGAGGCATCATATTCGGTAACGAGTTGATTAATGATGTTTTGAGCTTGTTCACTAGGCATGGATACACATCACCGAAATTTCCAATTTTCGCAACAAAAAAAGGGAGGGTTGCCCCTCCCTTTAAATACCCAAAAGGGCAGGGTTTCGTAAACTTAAAGCTGACCGAGCATATATTCAGCAGAGCTAACGTTGAAGTCACCAGGGGCTTCGACATTCACATGCTCAACGACGCCGTCATTGACGACAAGCGAGAAGCGCTGACCGCGCTTGCCCATGCCAAATGCCGAACCGTCCATTTCGAGGCCAAGTGCAGCGGCGAAATCGCCATTGCCATCGGCCAACATGGTGATCGCGTCTGATCCGCCAGACTTGTTCCATGCTCCAAGGACGAATGCGTCGTTCACGGCGGTGCAGGCGATTTCATCAATGCCCTTGGCGGCAAGTTCACCGGACTTTTCAACAAAGCCGGGAAGGTGACGGGCAGAGCAAGTTGGCGTGAACGCTCCGGGAACCGAAAACAGCGCAACGCGGCGGCCAGCGAAATATTCTGCGGACTGGACAGGCTGCGGGCCTTCAGCGGTCGCCTTTACCAACTTAACGTCAGGGATTTTGTCGCCAACGGAGATGCTCATATTTGGATTCCTTTTGAATGTGGGGTTGGTTGCATATTCCGGGACCCGCTGGGGCAAGTCAAGTAGCGGTTCCTCTTCAGTCGTAAATTGCGTTCCTCAAATCACGAAATAGCGGGCTGCATTGCCATATAAAGCAATCTTTATATTTGATTTCGTTAAAAGCTGCAGCTAAGGGCAGGACGTCAAAAACCTCCCGGAGACCAAGCCTGTGGCTTTCAACGATTATGTCATTGCCGATATTAATGAGGCCGATTTCGGTCGCAAAGAAATAAACATTGCCGAAACCGAAATGCCCGGCCTTATGGCGCTGCGCGAAGAGTTCGGCGCATCGCAACCGCTGAAGGGCGCGCGGATTGTCGGCTCGCTGCATATGACGATTCAGACCGCGGTTCTGATCGAAACGCTCACCGCTCTTGGCGCAGATGTCCGTTGGGCAACGTGCAATATCTTCTCGACACAGGATCACGCTGCTGCGGCAATTGCCGCGCAAAATATTCCTGTGTTCGCAATTAAGGGCGAAAGCCTTGCCGATTATTGGGACTATGTCGGTCGCATCTTCGATTGGGGTGATGAAACCACGGCCAACATCATCCTCGACGACGGTGGCGACGCAACGATGTTTGCGCTTTGGGGTGCAAAGCTTGAGCGCGGCGAAACCTTTGGCGAGCCTGAAAATGAAGAAGAAGTTGAATTCCAGCGCGCGCTCAAGGCATTTGTTGCCAAGAAGCCAGGCTATTTGACGGAAACCGTCAAGAATCTGAAGGGCGTTTCGGAGGAAACCACAACGGGCGTGCATCGCCTTTACGAAATCGCGAAGAAGGGCGAACTGCCATTCCCTGCGATCAACGTAAATGACAGCGTTACCAAGTCGAAGTTCGACAACCTTTATGGCTGCAAGGAATCGCTCGTTGACGCCATCCGCCGTGCCACCGACGTCATGTTGGCTGGTAAGGTTGCATGTGTTGCGGGCTTTGGTGATGTCGGCAAGGGTTCGGCTCAGTCGCTCCGTAATGGCGGCGCGCGCGTTATGGTCACTGAAGTTGACCCGATTTGCGCACTGCAGGCAGCGATGGAAGGTTTTGAAGTCGTCACGATGGAAGAGGCTGTACAGCGCGCAGATATTTTCTGCACCGCCACGGGCAACGCCGACGTCATCACCGCCGAGCATATGATGAACATGAAGCCCATGAGCATCGTGTGCAACATCGGTCACTTTGATAGCGAAATCCAGATTTCCGCTTTGTCCAATTACAATTGGAATGAAGTTAAGCCCGGCACCGATCTGGTTGAATTCCCAGACGGCAAGCAGATCATCGTTCTTGCAAAGGGCCGCTTGGTCAACCTGGGCTGCGCAACCGGACATCCAAGCTTTGTGATGTCGGCAAGCTTCACCAACCAGGTGCTCGCGCAAATTGAGCTTTGGACAAATGGTGCAAACTATAAGAACCAGGTTTATGTTTTGCCGAAGCATCTCGATGAGAAGGTCGCGACACTTCACCTCGAAAAGCTTGGCGTTAAGCTGACCAAGCTGACCGACAAGCAGGCGGGTTATATCGGCGTATCTACCGAAGGGCCGTTCAAGCCAGACCATTATCGTTATTAATTCATCGTCTTTCGAGACCTAAGAAAAGCCCGCTGCGGAAACGTGGCGGGCTTTTTTCGTTGCGCGGCGCAAGCATTTGGGCATTAGCTTGTTCTGGGTAAATTAAAGGGCTTCATGACGATGACAGGCACCGGCCTGCCAATTGCACTGATCGGGGTTTTAATGGTTGCACGTTGGCAAGGCGATGCCCTTGAACTCGTCGTGTCAGACAATGGGCTGGGTATGCGCGAGGCAGACGTCCTGCGCGTTTCTTCGGACAATGCGGTTCCAAAGAACGCCGATAGCAACGGTTCAATCACGCAGGGTTTAGGCTTGCCTTTGGCGCGTCAAATTATTGAATCGCACGGTGGGACGTTGCAGCTGCATTCTGCGCCGGGCAAAGGCACGACGGTTATCATGGTGTTGCCGCGGTCATGATTATTGCGACCGATGTGGATATGCGCGAATATGGTCGCGCATTGGCGAAGAAATTGTCGCCATCAGATTGGGTCGCCATCAACGGGCCGCTGGGCGCTGGAAAGACCGTATTGTGCGCTGGCATATTGGCAGGCCTCGGATTTGAAGGCGAAGTGGCGAGCCCATCCTACGCCATTGTGCATAGCTACGAACCGCCAGAGGTTTTGGTTGCCGTTGCCCATGTCGATTTGTATCGCTTGGATAATATCGACGATTTGGACGAATTAGGGCTCATCGCCGAACGCAGCGATCGCGTCACGCTGGTGGAGTGGGCTGAACGCTTCGGTGGCGGCTATGTGCGGCCCAGCCATGTAATCGATATCGTACCGCAAGCGGACGGCAGCAGAATTTTGACTTTGAAAATGGATAATGATGACACCCGTAACTGATATGGTTCCGCCCGCTGGACTGGACGAATTTTTAACGCGCCACGGTTGGACCGATGCGCAGATATCCCCGGTGGCGGGCGATGCGTCTTTCCGCCGCTATTTCCGCGTGAATTCGGCTACGCGGGGCAAAGCCATATTGATGGATGCGCCACCGCCGCCAGAAATTTATGGCACGGACTTGACCCGCGGACTGGTGTTGCTTGAAGATTTTGGCGACCGCAGGATGCGCGAGCATCTGGATGATCACCCAGCGGATGAGGCCCAGATATACCGCGCCGCTATTGATACGATTGTGCGATTGGCAGCCACCCCTGCAGCGGATGCGCAACCCTATGACATGGCGACCTATCTGCGCGAAGTGCAGCTGCTCACCGAATGGTATATGCCGGCGATGGGGCTTTCCTGTGACGCGAGCGCATTTGACCAGATGTGGGTTGATGCGCTGGCTCCATTGGCGTCTTGCCAAGATGTCACAGTCTTGCGGGATTATCATGCCGAAAACATCATGCTGCTTGATGATGGGGAACAAGGCATCATCGATTTTCAAGATGCGCTGGTGGGTCATCCGGCATATGATTTGGTATCGTTGCTGCAAGACGCGCGGCGCGATGTCCGCCCAGAGTTTGAGGCAGACATGCTGGCTTATTATCTGACGGCGGCCAATCCGGGACCTGACTTTGACGCGCATTATGCGTTGCTGGGTGCGCAGCGGAATACCAAGATTATCGGTATATTTACGCGGCTGTGGAAGCGGGATGGTAAGGAGAGATATTTGTCCTTTCTGCCACGCATGTGGAGCTTGCTGGAACGCGATTTGGCGCACCCGGCACTTGCGAACGTTAAGCAATGGTTCGATACCCATATTCCCACTGAAGTCCGCAGCCTTAGCCCATTAGACATTACGCATGGTTAAGCATGTGAACACCGCAATGATCATGGCAGCGGGCAAGGGGACGCGGATGATGCCGCTCACCGCTGACCGCCCAAAGCCATTGGTTGAGGTTGGCGGCGTCGCCTTGCTGGATCATGTTCTGGATCATTTGCGTGATGCCGGCGTTGGCAAGATTGTCGTCAATGCACATTATCGCGCCGATCAGGTTGAATCGCATCTTGCCGCCCATGCGACGGATTTTGACGTGTCGATATCCGACGAGCGCGATTTGCTGCGCGATACAGGCGGCGGGCTGGTTCAGGCATTGCCGATGATTTTGGACGATCCGTTCATCTGCGTGAATGCGGACAATTGGTGGACCAACGACGGCGAGAATGCGATTTCACGCCTGATGGCGCATTGGGATGCTGCACGCATGGATGTGCTGATGTTGCTGGTGCCATTGGCGACGGCATATAACAGCCAAGGCATTGGTGACTTTAACATGGATACAGATGGCCGGCTGTCGCGTCGCGTGGGTGACGCACCTGCGCCTTATGTCTGGACAGGCATTCAGCTGCTTTCCAAAAAGCTGATTGTTGACCCACCGTCCGACGTTTTTTCGACCAACGTCTTTTGGGATCGTGCGATTGCCCACGGCCGGTGCATGGGGTTGGTGCACGAGGGAATGTGGTTTGACGTCGGCTGTCCCGCGGCAATTACCGCCACAGAAGAACGCTTGGGCCTGCATGGCATCGGATAACGCCACGGCACAGCGCGTGCGCGTTTTTAACGTTCCGCTCGGGAACGACTTGTGCGACGTAACTGCGCAGTGGATATTGCAGACATCGGGGCAGGACCCGCTCACGGTTAGCAGCACAATATTGCTGTTACCCAATAACCGCGCCATCAAAGCCATGACAGAGGCGTTCGTCCGGCATGCCGCACCGGGTTTGCTTTTGCCACGCATGGTGGCGGTGGGCGATATGCAACTCGATGAGGCATTGGGGCCGTTGCTCGATCCCATTGCGTCAGAAGACATTATCTGGCCCGTCATTGGATCATTTGACCGGCTGATGCTGTTGGCGCGCTTGGCGCAGGAACATCGGCCGCAAGGTACGTTTTTGTCGTCCGCTGAGGCTTTGCGTTTGGCGCGCAAACTGGCCGAGCTGATTGATGAACTTGAAGTCGATTTGGTCGATTTCGACGCGTTGTCGGACATCGCAATCGAGGCTGACCTCGCTGGGCATTGGCAACGTGCTTATGGCCAGCTTTTGACGATCTTGCCCGCCTATCGCGCCGAACTTGCTGCACGAAAATTGATGGGCCCTGCCGAACGCCGAAATAAGCTTCTGGCTGGGCTGGAGCGGCGTCTGGCTGAACGCAGTTTTGACATGCCTATCATTGCGGTCGGCATTACCACGTCGGCCAAGGCGGTCGCAAAACTGCTGCGCCGTGTTGCCCTCATTCCAAATGGGCAGGTTATCCTGCCCGGTGTTGACCTCGAATTGGCGAAGGATCGCTGGGACAGTTTTTCTGCGGCAGTTGAACCCGAGAATGTGCCAACGCGCCGCCGGAATTTTGAGGTGCATCCCCAATTCCACCTGAAACATTTGCTCGACCTCATGGGGATCGACCGAAGCGAAATCGATACGTTGCCAACTGCACGCGTCGAACGCGTGGCCGACACTATTTCGGAAATTTTCTGCCTGCCGGAACATAGTGTGGGTTGGCAAGAACTGGCACCGTCGCGCAAGGCACTATCACATACGCAATGGTTTGAGGCTGATGACAGCGCGCTGGAAGCAAAGGCGATTGCCGTGCGCATTCGTGGCGAATTGGAACAAGCCGAAAAGCGGATCGCGCTGATAACGCCTGACCGGGAACTCGCGGTCCGTGTTGCGGCGCAGTTGCGTCGCTGGGACATATATGTCGACGACAGCGCGGGTATACCGCTTTTGCAAACGCCAAATGGTTCGCTGGCGCTCGCATTGGTTGACGCGATTTCGGGCCGGTTTTCCGGCACGTCGGTATTGGCGATTGCCAAGCACCCTTTGGTGTTTGCAGGGCCTGACAGGCTTGATTGGCTCGACAAGGTGCGGCTGTTAGATCTCGAATTGCGGGGAGCCGCCAACGGCGTCGGGCTGAGCGCCATCACGCGGCGGTTGGAAAATGCCCGCAAAGTGAAACCAGAGCTCGTTGAATGGTGGCAGGGCTTTGTCCAAATTCTTGCGCCGCTCGAAAATGTCGATGGGCAACCGTTCAGTTTCATCATCGATGCACTGCGCGATGTTGCGACGAATTTGACCAATGGCGCTGTGTGGCGCGGGGCAAGTGGCCGCGAACTTGGGCGGATGTGGGAAGAAGTAAGCGGCGGTGACCTTTCGACGCTTGGTCGCATCGATGCCACAGGGTTGGCGGCGACGTTTAACGAAATATTCTCCTGCGCGGTGGTGCGCCCCCCATATGGCGGACATCCCCGTGTGGCCATTTACGGTCTGTTGGAAGCAAGATTGCAGCAGGCTGACCTCATCATTTGTTCGGGGTTGAATGAGGGAACATGGCCGCAAATAGCGCAGCCTGACCCTTGGCTCGCGCCCGCCATCCGGCGGCATTTGAAACTGCCGACATTGGACCGAAATATCGGCCTGTCGGCGCATGATCTCGCGACCGCATTGGGCGGTGGCAAAGTGCTGTTGACGCGTGCGCGGCGTGACCGTGGCGGGCCAACCGTCGCTTCGCGCTTTTTGCTGCGGATAAAGGCGCTGACGGCGGACGAGCTGGAGCAAGACCAACAGTCGCTTGCGTTGGCAGCGCAGCTGGATGAACCCGCCAATAAGGTGCCCTTCGAAAGCCGACCATTGCCGCGCCCTTCGGTAAAGCAGCGATTGGTTAGCCTGTCCGTCACCGATTTTGACCAGCTAAAGTCCGACCCTTATTCATTTTACGCGAAACGTATTCTCGGGCTTCGCGTGCTGGAAAAGGTTGATGCCGAACCCAGCTTTGCGTGGCGCGGATCGTTGGTGCATGATTTGTTGGAACAGTGGTTCAAACAAGACGATTGTGCAGTCGATAAGCTCGTGCAGCGTGTGGATGACTTGCTGGCACAAGAGGCAACGGATCCGTTGTTACGTGCATTGTGGCAACCACGCATTGCCGCTGGCCTGCGCTGGGTGGCCGAAGAAACCAAAAAGCAGATGCATGACCACGGGCGGGTTGTCGCGGTGGCCGAACAACCCGGCAAGGTCGACATCATGGGCATCACGGTGAACGGGCGTGTTGACCGGATTGATAGACTAACGGACGGAAGTCTGGTGATCGTTGACTACAAAACCGGCATGCCACCATCGACCAAGCAAGTGAATGCAGGCTTCGCCCTCCAGCTTGGCCTCATCGGCTATATGGCCGAGCAGATGGCGATCAAAGGTGTGGCGGGCCACGCGACCGAATTTGAATATTGGAGCTTGGCGAAAAACAAAGACAAGTTTGGACATATCGCAGTCCCGACGACCACGCGGACCAACGATAAAAAGCCTCTAAGCACCGAGTTTGTGGCCTTTGCCGTCGCGCAAGCAGAAGAGGCTATCGCGCAGTGGATTTTGGGCGACGCGCCCTTCACTGCAAAGCTACATCCCGAATTTGCGCATTATGGTGATTATGACCAATTGATGCGGTTGCAGGAATGGAATGGCCGGCAGTCGATTTCGGAGGAACAGCCATGACCGCTAAATCCCCGACGCTGAAACCACTCATTCCGGCGCAGCGCAGCGCCGTCATCCCCGGTGATAACATCTGGCTGAGTGCATCTGCAGGAACGGGCAAAACGCAGGTTTTGACCGCGCGTGTGATCCGGTTGCTGTTGGAAAGCGATGTCGAACCTGAAAATCTATTGTGCATCACCTTTACCAAGGCTGGCGCGTCCGAAATGGCGGACCGAATTAATGAGCTTTTGGCGTCTTGGGTGCAGCGCGAAGATGGAGCGCTGTTTCATGACCTTGAAGCCATTGGCGCGAACGCGGGACCAGATGCCCGAAAACGCGCACGCCAGCTTTTTGCAAAGGTGTTGGACGCGCCCGGCGGCGGCTTACAAATACTGACCATCCATAGTTTCTGCCAGTCGTTGCTGGGTAGCTTCCCCGAAGAAGCCGGATTGGTTCCGGGATTCAAACCGATTGAAGGACGCGAGCAGCAAGAATTGTTGCGCGAAGCCTTGGTCAATCTAGTGCTTGAAGCCGAAGCGCGCGGCGAAACGAAAATGGTCAACGACCTGCAGGAACTTTCCCTGAATATGGGGGAGGACGGTGCGCTGCGGTTCCTTCATAGGGCGGCGGCATCGCCGGATGTCATGACCATGATTCCCAATGATGCCGGCGCGGTGGTCTGGGCACGGCGACTGGCAGGCGTTCATTTCGATGGCCCTGTTGAGGATATGCTGGAAGACGCCTTTGCCGATGCGCGCATTCCACGCGCGACATTGCAGGCGGTCATTGATGCGAACCTTTTGTGGGGCAATAACAATGCAGATAGCCGCGGCGGCAAACGTGCGGCAGTCCTTCAGGATTGGCTATCGCGAACACCGACCGAACGCGCGGCGCTCTTGACCGATCTGCATCGCTGTTGGTCAACGGCCAAAGGCGATCCGCAGATTTCGACGCGCGGACATACGCCGACGACGGAGGTCTATGCCGAACACGCGCTCGAAATGTTCAACTGGACAGAGCAATTATTGGGCGAAGTGACACGTGCGCAATATGCCGACAGGCTGGCGCGCGCATTGTGCATCGGCAAAGAATTTGCGGCGCAATATAGCCGCGCCAAACATGCCATCGGCGCAGTTGATTTTGACGATATGATCCGTCGCACGGCCGAACTTTTGCAGCATGGCCAAATGGCGCAATGGGTGCGATTTAAGCTCGACAAGCAGATTGACCATATTTTGGTGGATGAGGCGCAGGACACCAACAAAGCGCAATGGGATATCATCAGCGCGCTGAGCGACGATTTTTACAGCGGCATGGGTGCTAACCCCGAAAAGAACCGTACGCTGTTTTCCGTCGGCGATTTCAAACAAGCGATATACGGATTTCAGGGAACCGCGCCTGAACGATATGAGGAAGCGGGCCGCTATTTTGCCGAACGCATTGATGCCGCCGGAAGCGAACTGAAACGGCTCACCTTGTCGCGCAGTTTCCGTTCGACCGCGCCGATACTCGATTTTGTAAACGCGGTGATCGATGGGGCTGGGCCTGCCGATTTTGGCATCAACGATATCATTGACCCGCATTACAGCGAAAAACCGCATTTTGGCATGGTTGAGCTATTGCAGCCCATATCCGCAAAGCCGAACGCATCGGACGATAGCGATGCGTCGGATGAAGAAGAAGACTGGTTCAGCGACGAAAAACGGGCACTGGCCGAACGATTGGCCGATCATGCGAAAGCCCTCATTGACGAGCGGCCTTGGCTGGAAAGCCAGGGGCGTCATTTGGAGCCGGGCGACATCATGTTCTTGTTGCGCAGCCGCGGTGACATGGCGTCGCTATTGGTCGCGCAATTGCACGAACGCAACGTCGTGGTTGCGGGCATCGACAGGCTGAAGCTTTTGCAGCCATTGGTGGTGCAAGACCTGCTGGCGGCAATCAAATTTGTGCTTCAGCCAAATGACGACCTGAGCCTTGCATGCTTGCTTGTCTCGCCCATCATCGCGTGGACGCAGGACCAGTTGCTGGCTCATGGCTATGTCGGTGATCGCGAGGGCAGCCTGTGGCAGCATATCCGCGTGAAGCCAGAACTTGTAGATGATCTTGCGCCATTGCGCGATATGCTGGCCGCGGCTGATTTCACGACGGTGTATCATTTCCTCGAACAGATTTTGTCTGGACCCATTGGTGCGCGGCGCAAATTTACCGCGCGTTTGGGACGCGAGGTTTTGGTTCCAATCGAAGAAATGTTGAATTCGGCACTTCAGTTTGAACAACAGCATGGCGGCGGCCTGCAAAAGTTCATGGCGTGGTTCGACCGCGGCGAAATTGAAATCAAACGTGAAAGTGACAAGAGCACCAAAGAGGTCCGGGTTATGACCGTCCATGGTGCCAAGGGCTTGCAAGCGCCCGTGGTCATTTTGGCGGATATTACGTCTGATCCCACAAAAAAGCCCGATCAGTCGGTTGAGCTGTTGATGGACGAGGGGCAGCGCACGCCGTTATTGCCCATTCGCAAAAGTGAGCAGTCGGGGCGCTTACAAGACATCGTCGATATGCAGAAGACCCGCGAACTGCAGGAACATAAGCGGTTACTATATGTGGCCATCACGCGCGCGGAGGAGCGGCTGATTATGGCGGGGTCGTTGGGCATTAGCCGCAAGGGCGAGGCGCCTGCCGAAAGCTGGTGCGGCGCGATTGAAAAAGGCATGACGGCGCTCGGCTGCAGCTGGGAGGAAGACCCGCGCTGGGGCAGGGTGATGCGCCATGTGGGCGCGGAAGGCGCGTCGATGGTAGCGCCGGTGACTTCTGCCAAAAAGCAGTCGACGACCGTACCTCGGCCAGCCAGCCCCGAATGGCTATTCGCACCTGCGCCAATTGAGCAGCGCCCACCGCGTCCTTTGGTGCCATCGCGGCTTGACGATGACGATTATGGCGATGCCCCTGCAAACGCAGCGATGCGCAAAGCCGCCAACCGTGGGAAGCTGATCCACGCTTTGTTCGAACGCATCACAGATAGCGAGTCGCTCAAAACTGCGGCGCAATGGTTAGCGGTTCAGGCGCGAAACGAGGATATCGACCCGGCCCAATTGTTGGCCGAAGTGAACGGAGTCATCAGCGATCCGGTCTGTGCGCCGTTATTCGGTCCGCTGGCACGCGCTGAGGTTCCGCTTGTGGCTGTTGTGGGCGAAACAGTGATCAATGGCCGTATTGACCGGCTGCTCGTCGAACCCGGAATGGTGCGCGCGGTCGATTTCAAAACGGGCCGAAGCGTCCCCACCGATGCACATGGCGTCCCCGTTCCCCATTTACGCCAAATGGCGCATTATCGCGCGGCGCTGCAGACGATTTTCCCGGATTGCAAGATTGAGGTCGCTTTGCTGTTTACGCACGCACCCCAGTTTATCACGCTTTCGGACGAGATATTGGCGCCTTATTATCCTGCCTCTTGATGGCAGAACAAAAACTATCTGCCTTGGTCCTTGTCAGCATTTGGCTGTGGGCATACATGGGTGGCAACAAAGGAGATAAACATGGCTACCAAATCCGTAGGCGATAATGATTTCGCATCAGAAGTACTGGCATCGGGCAAACCCGTATTGGTCGATTTTTGGGCCGAATGGTGTGGTCCATGCAAAATGATTGGCCCAAGCCTTGAAGAAATCAGCGAGGAGCTGGCAGGGCAGGTCGAGATCGTGAAGCTGAACATCGACGATCACCCCGATACGCCGGCAAAATATGGCGTGCGCGGCATCCCGACGATGATCCTGTTCAAAGGCGGCGAAATTGCGGACACGAAAGTCGGCGCTGCGCCAAAGGCTCAGCTGAAAAGCTGGTTGGAAGCCGCGCTTTAACTCCGATAATCGGCGTTGATGCTGATGTAGCCGTGGGTTAGGTCGCAGGTCCAGACCGTTGCACGCCCGGCCCCGATACCAAGATCAACGACGATTTGAATTTCATTCTGCTTAAGATGTTGCGCCACCGGCGCTTCATCATATCCGGCGACCGCTAAGCCATTGCGCGCAACTTGCGTCGCACCGAAACTGATCGATAGGCTGTCGCGGTTTGCAGGCTCTCCTGCTTTGCCAACAGCCATGACGACGCGGCCCCAATTGGCATCTTCACCCGCAATCGCGGTTTTCACCAAGGGTGAATTGGCAATCGCCAAGCCGATCCGCCGCGCGCTGTCATCGTTCGCAGCGCCGGACACGTTGATTTCGATAAACTTCTGCGCGCCTTCGCCATCGCGGACAACCAGATGCGCCAGCTGACGGCAGATGTCATTAAGCGCCGCAGCAAACGCGTCCGCGCCAGCATCGTCATAGGACGTCAGCGGCGTATTGCCGGCTTTGCCGGTTGCAAATGCCAACACGGTATCGCTGGTCGATGTGTCGCTATCGACGGTGATACAGCTGAAGCTGGTTTTGTTCGAAGCCGATAACATCTGTTGCAGGAAAGCAGCGTCCACAGCGGCATCGGTGAAAATATAACCCAGCATAGTGGCCATGTCGGGGGCAATCATGCCTGAACCTTTGATGATGCCCACGAGTTGGACTTTGCGGCCATCGACAATGGCACTCGCGGTTGCACCTTTGGCAAAGGTGTCGGTGGTGCCGATCGTGTGCGTAACGTATTCCCAACTGCACGGTGCGGCATCAAAAACTGCGGTCAATCCGGACTGCGCTTTGTCGATCGGCAGCGGAACGCCAATAACACCCGTGGATGAAACGAAAACTTCCGATGCATCGCAGTTCAGATGACCGGCAACTTGCGCGGTAATTGCGTCCACTGCGTCCTTGCCGCGCTGTCCGGTAAAGGCGTTGCTGTTCCCGGCATTCACCACCAAAGCGCGCGCGCGGCCATGCGCCAAATTCGCGCGGCAAAGGTCAACCTCAGCAGAGCAGCATATATTTTGTGTTGTGACGCCAGCGACCGTTGTGCCTTCGTCCAGCGCGATATAGCTTAAGTCGCAGCGACCCCAATCCTTATACCCAGCACGCGCCACACGGGGCGTCGCGCCTGCGATTTCGGGCATGATGGGAAATGGTTTTGCGAGCGGTGATTTTACTAACACTTAAGAAACCTTTTGCTAAACCCCCGACAGATCAGGGAGAACAAAGACATGCTTTTTTATTCGGTGATGGCGCTAGCATCAATTGTGGCCGAAACAAACGCCGAAAAACCTGCGCCGCCTCCACCGGTTTCATTCGCTTCCACTGTTAGTTGAACCCTTGATGGCGCTCCGTTTCTGGATAGTGAGGGCAAGCCACAGACCAAGCGCATCAAATTCCGGATATCAGTGGAGCATGAAGACCTAAAGACAGGACCAAAGCACCGAACAGGGCCATATATGCGCATATTGATTTACTTACTGGCGATGTTGAGCGGGTTTTCCGCTGCGGAGGCTGCGCGCCCCGTTTCTTCATCGTCCGTGTCAGTGGATTCGGCCGCAGTTCAGGCTTACGCCACCGCTTCTGCGCAGGAAGCCGATAACGCGTTTGAGCAGCCGGTACATGTGACGCCGACTGCGCGCGTGCATCTGATGCCCGTCGAAGGCAGCATCGCGTTCGTTGCATTGGTACCCGACACACCCGTTTATCGGCACGATCTCATTTTAGGGTAGGGCTTCTGCACCCGCTGCGGTGCACCTTTTTTACACCCTATTTCGCGCTAACTTGCGCGCGACTCCCACATGATTTTAAAGGAATTAGTTATGCTCGGCGGAATTGCCAAAGCCTTGTTTGGGTCGTCCAACGACCGTTACGTCAAATCGATCATGAAGATCGTCGACAAGATCAACGCGCTCGAAGACGAAATTTCGGTCATGGATGACGAGCGGTTGAAGGGTCAGACCCAGATTTTCCGTGACCGCCTGACTGCCGGCGAAACGCTGGACGATATTTTGCCTGAGGCATTTGCGACGGTGCGCGAGGCGTCCAAGCGTGTCATGGGCATGCGCCATTTCGATGTGCAGATGGTCGGTGGCATCGTGCTCCATCGCGGCGAAATTGCCGAAATGCGCACCGGTGAAGGCAAGACGCTAACCGAGACTTTGGCGTGCTATTTGAACGCGATCGAAGGCAAGGGTGTGCATGTTGTAACCGTGAACGACTATCTTGCGCGCCGTGACGCCGAATGGATGAGCAAGATTTACGGCTTTCTTGGACTGACCACGGGTGTTGTTGTTCCGAACATTCCCGAACATGAACGCCGTGCCGCTTATGACTGCGACATCACCTACGCGACCAACAATGAACTTGGTTTCGACTATCTGCGCGACAACATGAAATATGAACGCGCACAAATGGTGCAGCGTCCATTTAACTTTGCGATTGTCGACGAAGTGGACTCAATTCTGGTCGATGAAGCGCGGACACCGCTGATTATCTCGGGCCCAACCGATGATAAATCAGAATTATATATGCAGGTGCATGCGGTTGTCCTTCAACTCGACGACGGCGATTACGAAAAAGACGAAAAGAGCCGCAACGTCACGTTGACCGAAGACGGCACGGAAAAGGCCGAGCGCTTGCTTGAGGGCGCAGGTTTGCTGACTGGCTCCAACCTGTATGATTATGAAAACACCTTGGTTGTGCACCATCTGGATCAGGCGCTCAAAGCCAATGTGATGTTCAAGCGCGACATTGATTATATTGTCAAAGAAGGCAAGGTCATCATCATCGACGAATTCACAGGTCGCATGATGGACGGACGTCGCTGGTCAAACGGCCTGCATCAGGCCGTCGAAGCCAAAGAAGACGTCGACATTGAGCCAGAGAACCAGACGCTCGCCACAATCACCTTCCAGAACTATTTCCGCATGTATCCCAAATTGTCGGGCATGACCGGAACTGCGGCGACCGAAGCGGGTGAATTCCACGAAATTTACAAGCTTAACGTTGTGGAAATTCCCACCAACTTGCCCGTGCAGCGTATTGATGAAGACGACCAGTTCTACAAAAATACGCAGGACAAATTTGGGGCCATCGCCAAGACCATTCGCGAAGCAAATGAGCGGGGCCAGCCCGTTTTGGTTGGTACTGTTTCCATTGAGAAGTCCGAATTGCTTTCCGAGTTCCTGGAAAAGGAAAATGTGAAGCACAGCGTACTCAATGCGCGTTTCCACGAAAGCGAAGCGCGTATTGTGGCACAAGCCGGTCGTTTCGGCAGCGTAACCATTGCTACCAACATGGCTGGACGCGGCACCGATATTCAGCTGGGCGGGAACTTTGAATTCCGTTTGGAAGATGAATTGGGTGAAGTACCCGAAGGCCCGAAGCGCGATGCCGCAATTGAAGCATTGAAAGCCGAAATCGCTGCTGAAAAAGCCAAGGTCGTCGAAGCGGGCGGCTTGTTTGTTTTGGCGACAGAGCGGCATGAAAGCCGCCGTATCGATAACCAGCTGCGTGGCCGGTCAGGCCGTCAGGGTGATCCCGGTCTCTCGCGCTTCTATCTTTCGCTCGACGATGATCTTCTGCGCATATTCGGTTCGGAAACATTGTTCTCGCGCATGATGAATTCCAGCCTTGAAGACGGAGAGGCCATCGGCGGCAAGTGGCTTTCAAAAGCCATCGAAACCGCACAGCGCAAGGTTGAAGCGCGGAACTACGATATCCGCAAGCAGTTGGTGGAATATGACGATGTCATGAACGACCAGCGCAAGGTTATTTACGACCAGCGCAGCGAAATTATGGATGCAGATTCCGTCGACGATATTGTAGACGATATGCTCAACGACACGGTCAACAATCTGGTTGGCGATCACTGCCCAGAAGGTACCTATCCCGAGCAATGGGATGTTGATGGGCTGAAACAGAAATGTGCGGAAGTTCTGGGCCTTGCTCCGGACATCGATAGCTGGTTGCAAGAAGACGGCCTTGAGCCCGAAATCATTGAAACCCGAATTGCCGACCTGGCGACAGCCCGGTTTAAGGCAAAGGGCGCTGATCTTGACCAAACTTTATGGCGTCAGGTGGAAAAGAGCATTTTGTTGCAAACGCTTGACCATCATTGGAAAGAACATTTGTCGACTTTGGATGCCCTGCGTCAGGTTATTTACTTGCGCGCTTATGCGCAGAAAAATCCGGTCAACGAATATAAGCAGGAAGCGTTTGGCCTGTTTGAACGCATGTTGGGTGCCATTCGGGAAGGCGTAACCAAGACAATCGCCACCAACGATTTCCGCGCAGAGGAAGAACTTGTTCCGCCTCAACTGCCTCAATTGCCGGATTTCCTGACGACACATATAGACCCGTTCACCGGTGAAGATGACAGCAATGACATCGACGCAGGCTCACTTGGGTTTGTCACGACGACGATTCCACGCCCAGCGATCGCGTCGGGTTCAAACGACCCGTTTGCGGGCAACCCAGATTTGCGCCGTAACGACCCTTGCCCTTGCGGTTCCGGGCAAAAATATAAACACTGTCACGGCGCGTATTAAAGGCATTGAACGGGGAGGGCGGGGATGATCTGGTTGACTGGACTCTTCGCTCTCGTCGCTTTTGTGTACGCCTCGGTCGGCTTTGGCGGGGGGTCCACCTATACGGCGCTGCTGGCGCTGTGGAGCGTTGACTATCGGCTAATCCCGGTCATCGCCTTATTATGCAATATCATTGTGGTGACAGGCGGCAGCATGCGCATCATACGCGCCGGGCTGGTGTCTTGGCCGCAAGTCATGCCATTGTTACTGGTATCCGCGCCTCTCGCGTTTCTGGGCGGGCTTGTGCCGCTGAAGCAATGGATTTTCCTCACGATATTGGGCGGGGCATTACTTGCCGCTGCTATTGCCCTGCTGCTTCAGCCTGAAAAGCTCTCGGCGCGCACGTTGCCCAAGCCATTGCTTCTGGCAATTTCTGGCGGCGTTGGCTTGCTGGCTGGTCTATCCGGGATTGGCGGCGGCATATTCATGGCGCCGATATTGCACCTTATCCGCTGGGCGGAGGCGCGGCGCATCGCCGCCTTTGCTTCGCTCTATATCCTGATCAATTCAGCCGCAGGGCTGGTAGGGCAAGTCATAAAGGCAGGGGCACAGTCACTTGCTGCGCCTGCGATGGAATATGGCCTTTTGCTCTCTGCCGTGCTGGTCGGCGGGCAGATCGGAAGCATATTCGGAATGCGCTATTTGTCGCCGCGGCTTCTGCGCACATTTACCGCGATATTGGTCGGCTACGCTGCGCTGCGGCTGCTTTGGCAGGCGCAGGCGCTTTCGTAATATAATGAGCAGGCGGAGCTACCGAATAATGTCAGCAGCTTTGGCACAGCCCCGCCTTCAACCGCGAAGAGTATCAGGCAAGAACCAGCATATTTTTATCGCGCATGATCCGCTTCGCAAGACTGAGTTCCATCGCTTCCTGGCCCCCGACATGTTCAATGAGGGCACTCAGCCGTTCACCTGGTTCGCCTGCGCTGCTCGCCGCCAGATCTTGTGCTCTGGCGAACAGCCAGAGCATATGTGGCGCGCTGCCCCGCTTCATTGTCACGCCGCGCCAAGGATATTCCACTTTCCCGACATTGGGATGAATTTGTGGTTCTCCCGATTTCGAGACCACATCGCCAGCGTTCTTGTGCGCCGCCCATGCATTGAAGCAGTCGGCATCGGCTTTCAATCCGGGCGTCCAGTCGGCAAAGACAATTTTGAGCACGGCGATGAGCGTTTCGGGAACCGTATCCTGGCCGCAATAGTCCTCACCATAGCCCGGATATTCGCCGTCGCTGATTGGCACGGAGTTCATCCGTTCCGTCCAACGGAACAGGTTGGGCGCCTTTGTCTTCATCAGCATGGCTGGAACAGGATCGCGGCCGAGATGCGCGAACAAGGGCGCCATCATGCCAAAGTCCCCGCGGCACGGCCTTCCGCCCAGCAAATAAGGATGATGCTGAAAATGGTTATCCAGCGCATCGATGAGCGCCAGATAGGAATCTTCCATGGCAGCGACGACCTCTGGAAAGACACCAAGATTGGGTAAGAAACCGGCAAAAAATTCCATCGTCCGTGCTGCAGATTCGCGCCGTGCGGAGCGATCAGTTCCCGCGACCATTGCGCGCCCGAATTCTGCACGCAAAAATGTCTCCTGTTCATCGCGGTAGGACCAGCGGTAGTGCATCGCCAGCGGCAGCAGATATTCCGAACCAAAGGCATCAAAAATCAACGACACCCACTGTTGCACTGGCGATTGTGGCTCGAGCAGGGGTTCGGCATGGCGCTGCTCCAGAAAGTCTATGATATCGCCACTGTCCTGGATAATCTCGCCATTGTCCGTTTCGAGCACGGGTACAACAAAATGACCGACCGCAGGCAGTATCCTACTGGCAAACTCGGGATCGGACGGATACCGCTCGCGAAAAGGCAGGCCCTTCTTGATGAGATAGGATCGCGCCTTGCCCGTATAGAGAGAATGGGCTGAGCCCCATAATGTGTATGTCATGCTCAAACCCTAACCGATGAACGTGTAGCGTTCAACACGCCAGATTAAATGGCTTGGCCGAAAGTGTATCGAAAATGGGTGCGCGCCAAAGGATTTTGAATAACATATAAATTATTCATTGCCGTCACAGGCAAAAATGGCTCCCCGGGAGGGACCAATAGTTCGTTCTAAATCAATACTTTATGAATATTATAAATACAATAAATCAATGTGTTATATATCCAGCTGTAGATGGTTGTATCCTTGTGACTTCCAGAAGCGAATGAAATAGTGTATCCCAAGTGTATCCCAAGTGTATCCCACGGAATCTTCCTCGGGCAGGGGTTACACTATGGCGCTAATGACAGACTTGGCTATTCGGAATTGGAAACCGACGAAGCCACGAGAAACAAAACCATGCGGTGGACGGGATGGCCTTTACATCCGAGCCAACTCTACTGGCGGCAAAGTATTCTACTGGCGCAAAACGTCATTCTATCGATTGGGCGACTATCCTGAGCTAACGCTGACCAAGGCCCGCGCAATGGTTGCTGTGTGCAATGATCGAGCGCAGGCAGGCATAGCAGCGGAGACCATTGTTGCAGCCCTAAGAGGTGCCACTTCTGTTGCAGATTTAGCTGATGCCAATCAAGAAACGATCGAGGCGTTACCCAAGTCGCGCTTGCGAACCAAAGCTGCCGACACTGGAAAGCCAACCTTCGATCGTGCATTCTTCGAGTTCTACGAGGCTTACGCGAAATCAAATCGCCAAGCTGGTCCCAGTCGTAAACAGCCACTCAGCTTGCATCGCGATCATGTCCCTCAGACACTAAAGCTCATGGCGATGGATGAGATCAAGCGATCGGACATTTTCCCTTGGATGCTAAAGTTGCTCAAGGAGAAGCACGAGACGGCTCGCAGGTTGCGCAATCAGTTGGAACGCGTGTTCGAGTTTGCGATCAACAATGGGTATTGCGATGCGAACCCAGTGCCCAGTAGGCGGGCTTTTGAAATTAAAAAGCCGAAGGCAAATGCACACGGTACCCTCGATTATACAAGGCTACCGGATCTATGGGCTTGGATTGATACGCGTGATTTCTTGCCACAAACGGGCACCGCAATAAGGTTGCTGATGCTGTCTGCCCATCGTGTGAGGGTCGTACTTGCTGCGCGTTGGGAGCATTTCGACTTTGAAGCAGGCACTTGGACTGTTCCTGCTAAGACGGACAATGAAACGGCGGGCTTAATGAAGTCAGGCAGGGCGCATACGATCACTTTACCAAGACCGTTTTTGGATGAGCTACGGGCAATGAAGGTCGATGAGCATTTGCTTTTTCCCTCTACGTCCGGCCGTGGACATCTGACGGAGAATGCCCTGCTAAAAGCACTAAAGACCTATGACGAGAGCATCACTGCCCATGGATTTCGTAATACGTTCAAGACTTAGGCGCGTTCTGTAGGCGTCGCTGACTGGATTGCTGATGCTTATGTGGACCATAGCCTGAAGGGACTTGATGCATCATACCGCCGCGAAGATCCTGCACGTGTTATCGCTGAATGTGCACAGGTTACTGAGAGGTTATACAAATATGTCTGCGGGTAACGACAATCTAACCCCTGACGGTCCCAATCACGCAGCCGCCCTTAGTCTGCTGAACGATCTTATGTTAGTTCTGGATAATGCGGCCAAGCAAGGGATCGAACGATATTGCTCTGAAGGTGAGCCGGTATATGACTTTGCTTACTGGTCTTCAGAATGTGCGCGGGTAATCGGGATGAGGAAGATTGGCGATGATTAGCAACGAAGATGTCGCCACGATTACTGACTGCGCCAATCGAAAGGATCGTAAGGGCTTAGTCGATTGGGTACGTTCAAAGCGCGATACAGTTTGGATCCTCGACGCTAATAAAGAAGTGACGCTGTCACGCTTGACTGATGTCAATTCAGGTGCCCGATCAACCGAGTGGTTGGATTTTGAGCAGCCGTATACAGTCGAGGCCTTTCGGGAGTGGCTCGTTGGAATGCTTCAGGAGGGTAGGGCGTCGGAATTCAGTCCTTTCCTCCAATCGAAGGCTGCGGAACTGCTCTTGGGTAACCTTGATATTCCTACCAAGCAGGGGCGCCGTAAGGTCGTGTCCACACCCAAGAACACGTTGCTGGCTCTAGCTTGTGTCGACGAGATTATGAGAGCTGGTATTCCGCAAAAGCATGCTGCTGAAAATGATGTTAAAGAATATTTCACAGCTGTCAGCATCGTTGCATCGGGACTGCAGGTTAGCCCTGGCTCAGTCCGTGCTTGGCTTAACGCACGCAATAAGTTCGAAAAAATCGTGTCTAAAAAATAACTCGATTTAATGGCTGTGACCGAAAAAATTATTAGTCCTAATCAGACGGCTGTCTTTAAAACCGAAAGGAGACAGTCATGAACACCGAGTACCTTCTCACCATCGGTGATGCCGCAGATCGGCTTCGCGTGCACAGAAGTTATGTGTATAAATTAATCTATGCAGGCGTTCTACCTCAACCAATAAAGTTGGGTCGTGCTGCTCGCTTCAAGGCAAGCGAGTTGGATGAGGCCATATGCGCTCTTTCAACAGAACACGCTCAATAACAAAAACCCGCACTGGATTAGCAGCGCGGGTCGAAGATGCTTGGTAGCCTCTTCTGTATACTGCGGCTGGCTGCCTGGTGCAAGACTAAGGCACTAAAATGACATATCAATTGTAACGATTTACCCCTGAATGCCAGAAGAAATTACGACTGATTGAACTTAAAGGGTTAGCGTCGCAGCTAAGTAAATCGACAGACTGCGAAGATGCTTTTCAGCTTGCAGAATTTTGCCATTCCTACGCGGACAATTTCATGCGTTCGCCTGTCCCGAAAGACGTTCTGGCTAATGTTGGCAGCGCCTGTGCCGCTTTGATGGTGGCCGCAATGTTTATGGAGACCATCAACGATAAAGGGTTGATGTCATGACAAATGAACCATGGGATGATATCCCTCTTATATCCAACAAAAGCGCGTTCCAATTCACCCGCGTGGGCGATTTGAAATACCGTAAGCCAGCATGGGTGATTGATGGCTTGGTTGAAACGGAGACGCTGGGTTTGCTCTTTGGCGAACCGGGATGCGGCAAATCATTCCTTGCTGTCGATATGGCGTTGTGCGTCGCCACAGGCACCACTTTTCATGAGAAGCCGGTAAAGCAGGGCGCTGTGTTCTATATCGCTGGCGAAGGCTTTAACGGCCTTACAAGGCGCTTTAGGGCGTGGGCTAAGCATCAAAATGTGGATATTGACGGGGCCGCGCTCTTTGTGTCCAAGAAGGCGGCGCAGTTTCTTGACACTGCCGGTGCTGCGGCTGTCACTAAGGCCGTTCAGACATTAGCTACTGAACATGGCATACCGGCGATGATATTTATCGACACCATCGCCCGAAACTTTGGCGCAGGCGATGAGAACAGCACCAGTGAAATGGGAAAATTCATTGTCGCAATGGACGCACTTAAGGCTGAATTTCCTGGCTGTTCAGTATTTCTGGTCCACCACACTGGCCACAGTGAGAAGCAACGGGCGAGAGGCTCTATTGCACTAAAAGGTGCGTTCGACGCCGAGTATCGGTTGGATAAGTTAGGAGACACCATCACGCTTTTGAACACGAAGATGAAAGACGGCGAACCGCCAGCCGCAATTGCCTTCAACTTAGAAAGCATCGATCTGGACGACGGAAGTTCAAGCGCGGTGCTTGTTGAAACTGAGTTGCGATCCAACACCAAGACGCTGTCAGCAGATCAGAAGCTGGCAATGAACGCCTTCTGCGAAGCCGCTCATAAATCGTGGGATGGCGAAGGTGAGTTTGATGGACTGAGTTTAGAACCTTGGCGAAAAATCTTCTACGACCAGCATAGGGGCGAAAAAAAAAGAGAAAGGCTTTCAATCGCTGCACAAAGGCGTTGGTTGAGTGCGGACAGTTGACTTTTAAGGATGGCATTTATCGCCCAACTGATATGACCAATCTCCTCGCTACTATCCATCAGCACAACAAACTTAGCCAACGGGACATGCGGGACGAAGCGGGACATTGTCCGGATATGTGACGGTGCAGAGGTTGGGATAGGCGGGACGGACGGGACACACTCCTAAAGGAGTGTCCCATGTCCCGCTCCACTGGGGTTATTACACGTGCGCAATTGAGATGGTAGACGTCGCCTGTCAAAATAATCGAAAGTGACAAAACGACAATGAAACACCTTTTTGATTTAGTTGTAGTTTTCACTCTGCATTGTAAAAAAGAACACGATTTTTAAAAAAAAGGGGCTAGGTTTTGAAGAAGGTCTTGAGCATATTGCCCATGGTTGTGCTGCTTGGAAGTTGCGGTGGGGAAGGTGAGGCTCCAACCCTCATCACTATACCAACTTTTGTGACACCTCAGTCGCCGCCTCCACCACCTTCGCCTCCGCCACCGCCGACTTTCCAGGTAAGCTACACCGTGTCTCCGAAATTGGATCTAGCGAACGGATCATTGACCTCCGCGCAGATGCTTGCCGGGCTCGCGTTCGCGCCATCAGGTGTTATCTTCTCACAAGGACTGGACGGCAGGGAGCGTGTCACGATTTTCCCGACGCTTTTTTTCAAGGATCCCCAGCTTCCCGGTTTCGAGTTGCTGCAAGGATCGGATCAAAAATATACATTGAATGGATTTACTCCGATAACGATGGGCACCCCGCGAGCGTGGGCCCAGTTAGATGCCAAGAATAGCCAGAAACGGCAGTATGTGGTGGTAGATCACGGCTCCGAATATGAAACGGGTTATGAAACCTGGCCGTTTGGCCACGTTTGGACAATGACTGATCGCGGCTCAGGCTTCAAATTCTCGCAAGTTACTTCTGTCAAAGCGTTCTATCATTCCACTGCCACAGCCGACATGAATAGGGATGGGTTAGACGACATCTTAGCAAGCAACATGGGTGTAAAATCTGGAGGAGTAGCGAGCTCAATTCATCTCTTCCTTCAAAAACCGGATGGGACATTTGTTCAAGACACAAAGTTCGCAAGTGGTTTTGATGTTGGCGAAACCGGAGCCATCGCATCTATCGATCTTGACGGTGACAATGTCCCAGAGGTGATACAAGCAAACTATTTGATTAATCAACCTTCGAACGATTGGGGCGCTTTAAGAATTATCTCGATAGGCGCTGGAGGAAATTATTCGGAAAAAAGCAAATTACCCCGGCAAGGCCTGTTTAATACAATGGGTGCGACGCAGGTGACACCAGCTGACTTCGACGGTGATGGTGATCAGGATCTTTTTATAAGTCTTGAGGGACAAGCTCCTAACAATACCGCTACGAGATATAATGCAAACGGGTTGGAACTATACAGGAACGACGGAAATCTAAAATTTACAAGGATTACAGATACGTCGTTTGCAAAAAATTATTGGTCGTTTTCTGAGCTTCAGTTCAGAGAGTTTTCATTATCCGACTTTAACAATGACGGTATACTTGATATATTTCTAAATCTTTGGACCGGAGAATACTTCGACGGAAACAAGATAAATATTGGAAAAGGGATTCTGATTAACAACGGCAAGGGACAGTTTGTAGATGCCTCTACAACTCCAGCACTGCAATTTTCGCTTCTTAACTCAAATGGCGCACCCTTGGCACCAGCTTACCTAAGATTTTCAGGCAAGACTGCAAATGCAAACAATTTATTTGGTATAACGAAAGACGGCTTCCCGTTTCAAATTAAAGTTTCCTATGGCAACTAGTGTAGGTTGAAATGCTACGGTTCGCTGACTGACCGACCTATGTTACGTCCCTCGGTGTTCGAACGCTGGGTTACGCAGTGAGTGCCCGCGACCTAGCTAACGCTGACATGGAGTAAACCCGACAAAGCAATTTTAGTTACGTTTTCAAAGTCACCATAAGTCAATGAAACAGCATTTTTCTAGGCAAGGGCGATATTGAAAGGCCAAACGACAATAAAACACCTTTGGATTGCTGCTTTGCTTCTGCCCAGTGTGACGATGCCCTCGTTCGCTCACTCAGGCAGCTTGAATTCCCATGGGTGCCATAACAATTTGAAAACAGGCGACTATCACCGTCACAGAAGCGCAGGGGTTGTCTGGATTGATTAAAATACAGTGACTGGACAGCCCCACTGGTCCACATGGAGTACATACAACGCCCCCTTGGAAGCCAGAAGAGGATTGCCTTGTCGCGCTTGGGTCCTTCCAGACGTTTTCCAGCAGTGGGTGATTACGACCCCAATGCTTCCGCAGAGTGACGAATTTTGGAAACTATTTGACTGGGTCTGTGATTTTCGGACTTTGAGGACAAGAATGATCTGACGTTGACTTAGATTAGGCGCTTGCAACACCGCAAAATCGCCGCATAATATTAACCATCCGGATGAGCCCAAACACTCGCCTGTTTTAAACTGCCATATGTCTCAAATTATCTGACGACGGACACCGCTTGATTAAGTTGCGCTAAAATAGGAACTTCGACTTTATGACATTCACGCTGAACCGACGAAAGGTATTGGCTGCGGCGGCATCAAGCTTTGCTTTTCCCGCTCTCGCGCGTTCGTCGGCCAAACGTCCCAACATTCTGTTCATTATGGCCGACGACATGGGCTATGCAGACCTCTCCTGTTACGGGCGCCGGGATTATGAGACGCCGCACATCGACGGATTGGCGCAAAGCGGAATGAAGTTGACGTCGGGCTATGCCAACAGCCCAGTTTGCTCAGCCACCCGGACCGCGCTCATCACGGGGCGGTACCAATATCGTCTGCCGATCGGACTCGAGGAGCCATTGGCCTTCCGCGATATGGGCCTCCCACCAGCAGAACCTACGCTGCCGTCACAGCTTCGTAAGGCTGGCTACGCGACGTCGTTAATTGGCAAATGGCATCTTGGTGCTGCTCCCAAGTTTGGACCTCGACTCAGCGGTTATGATAGCTTCTTCGGTATCCAAGGTGGTGGAGCAGATTATTTCACGCACGCATCTGGCAAGGGGCACGATCTTTGGAACAATGAAAAAACCGCTGATGACCAAGGTTATCTAACTGACATATTAGCCAGCAAAGCTATCACGCAGTTGCGCCGTCATGCGGCTGATAGTAGACCGTTTTTCATGAGCTTGCATTTCACAGCGCCACATTGGCCGTGGGAGGGGCCCAAAGACCAAGAAGAGTCCGCCCGCATTGCGGTATCTAGTGATGCGGCAGCGGGTTTTCACTATGACGGTGGTACGATGGCAAGCTATGCCGCGATCATGCGCCGCCTTGATGAAAAGGTCGGCGACGTGCTGACAGCTTTGGAGCAACTGGGGATGGCTGACGATACCATCGTTGTGTTTACGAGCGATAATGGCGGTGAGCGTTTTTCAGACAACTGGCCTTTTTCCGGTCGAAAGACTGAGTTGCTAGAAGGCGGGATACGTGTTCCATTGATTGTTCGCTGGCCGGGACGTATCGCGGCAGGATCTGAAAACGCTGAACCGGTCATGTCTATGGACTGGCTACCAACGTTTCTTGCACTGGCCGGGTCATCGCCGTTAGCTGAGCGTCCGTCGGATGGTATAGATGTAACCGCAGCGCTACGTGGTGGCACACTGCCCGTCCGGACTCTGTTCTGGCGCTACCGCCACTTGGACCAGTCTGCGTGTCGGCTTGGCCACTACAAATATCTGCGAATCAACGGAAACGAATTCCTTTTCGACGTGGTCAATGATCCACTCGAACGGGGCAACCTTAGCGCCCGTCTGCATGAAGTGTTCGCTGACCTAAAATCCCGATATTCTAGTTGGAACGAGACCATGTTGCCGTTCGATCCCGAAAGCTTTAGCCACGGCTTCCATGCCAAAGATGCTGCCGATCGGTTTGGTGTGGAATGAGTCTGTCCGTTTAGCAGGCGCATTGAGGTTGCATTGCATGGATGTTTCAGTGGCCTTAATGATGAATAGATCGAATAAGGCGAAGTCCCCGGCAAAACCGACGAAAAATAATGTGTGTGGCGATGCGGGGTGCGGTTTACGTAACATGGTCATTCCGCGCTGTCAGCAACGCTGCATATCAACAATCAATCGACCAATGTCTGTATTGGCTATTCTAGGTATCAGAGCGGACTGTCCGCTCCTGGCCCTATTCTGTTGAAAAACTCGCCTGTAGTGACGATTGTTAGGCGGTCTGGAATGCAGGCGCGCGCGGCGGCGGCGAGGTAGAACTCATCTTTTGCGCCATTGGGACCGCGCAGGCGCAAGCGGTCCAACTTGAGGATGCGCTTGAGATGAACCTCTTCGCAGAGCCGACGCTCCGAGCGGATGCCCATGCAATAACCGACGATCAGCATCCGGATCATCAGTTCAGGATCGATGGAGGGCCGCCCCGTGTCGCTGTAATAGGGCCGAACATGCTCGCGGATGCCTTCCAGATCAACGAAGCGGTCGATCGAACGCAGCAAATTATCCGCTGGCACATGGTCCTCAATGCGGAAGCTGTAAAACAGCGCTTCCTGCATCACCGTTCGTTCGCCCATCATCAGCATAACTCCCAACTACAGTTACGTTGAATCAGAACATGCTCCCCTCTTCAAGCGGAGTTTTTCAACAGAATAGGCCCAAATGCTGTCGTTCTGCTTTGCATCCATCACCAGACAACGTGAAAGGATCAAGCGATAGACTATCGAATGCCGGCGCTTGCAATAGCGCAAGCTGGCTGCCTAATATCAACCCAACTAACTAAGCCCACACTCCGTTCATTTACGCAGCTATCAGTGCCAAATGTTCTGACGACGGATACTCGGTAACTTAACCAGCCATCAGTGCCAAATGTTTTGACGATGGGTATCGCACTGACAATTAACACGGACCACTCAGTGGGCACGGTCAATGGCGAGTCTAAGCTGCACCGTCTTGCGCACGTTATTCCAATATAACGCGGGTCGACTTGCCCATGAAAAGGACATCATAGGACGCCGTCGTGCCTTCGGGTTTCGCAACCGTCATCTCGCTTCCGGCGTATAGCCGCCCTGACGGAAGTTCAGTGCACAGTTCTTCAGCCTCATCCGGCTGACATGCCCTTCCATTAAATAGCTGTCCGTTGCTATTACCGGTATTCCTGATTGTCACTTCTTCGGGTCGGTTCTGCCAGTCAAGGGTGAACGAAGGGGCTTCCGGCCGTTGGATGGCAAGAAGGTCGTAACCTACAAGGACCTTCAACCCGCTCTTCTCACCAGTCAAGTCGCCCACAACGGGTTTGACCGCTACGCGGAAGATCCTGTCTTGTAACCCCGGTGCCAAAAGCGCTGCAACTCGCACGAAACGTCTCTCACCGGGTTCGACGATCAGTCTTGGCGGTGATGCCAGCAGGCCGAGTTCTTCTGGATCGGACGGGGCAATACGCGTTTCCACCGGTGTGCCCGCGCTATCGATCCGCACGGGTTCAATCGAAACATAGACCCGCTCACTTGAACTATTCGCCACTTCGAACTCAGCGCGCTGTAGTTCGGTCGCCGGCATGTCGAGGATCACGGGATGGACTGATATCTGTGCGGTCAGCGGCACAGAAAGCAGGGTCACAAAAATCGTCCACAGAGCGAGGAGCGAAGTCGGCCGGTTTGTGGTCATTGATTTCTTTCAGAATTGGGCGGTAAGGTAATGTCACATAACACATCGCCTAGCCTTTTGAGCGGAACATCTTTGGTTGGAAGAACGAGCCGCAGAGCGCAGATTTTCCGCCCCTGCTGACGGACGACGAAACGATCTCCTGTCGCGATCTCGCCCTGGAAATAGCCATTGGCATCGGTTTGCATGAAATCGAAATCGCCCGTGATCACTGAGTTAGATACGGGTTTGCCGGCGGGATCCACTAGCCGGCCAAAGACGGCGCGAGTGAGCACTACCTCCCACTTGAGCAATTCCATATTCCCTCGATAGAGCGACACCTCGCGAGTGCGCGTGTCGAAACGAGCCGTCTGTCCGGAGACGGGCACGATCCGCACCGAATAACTTCGATAGGGAGCGAGGAAGATTGGTAGGCTCTGACCGGAGACGAGGCGGGCGCGTGGCGTGTTGTCTATCAAGACATCGACAACTAAATCTCCCGCACCTCCGGACAGTGTCGCGACGATGCCGCTGTCGCCAACATCGCTACCACCAACCGTCGTATCGCCGCCGGCGGCGACGAGACTAGTCGCGAAATTTGCCGAATAGCGCGTCCCGCTGCCGTTCAGCGTATCGAAGACATGCTCAGCCTGCCCCGCGAACCGGCCGTATTGGCTGCCGAAATTGGCTTCGGCGCGCACTTTGTCATTGTCTAGATCGCGGGCATAGCCCGCGGCAAGCGACAGGTCGCCGCGGAGCACGCTGGGGTTCGAATAGGTCGCTAACACATTGCCGATCGCGCCGCTTTCACCCAGCCCGTTGCGCTTTCTGTAGGCACCAGCAGTTTCACTGAAGACCGCTAAATTATTGCGCAGGAAATCAATCCTGATGCCTACGCGTGAATCCCACCTGTCGTTGCTCCGGCGGCTATCGGCGAACAGCAAAAATTTTGCATTGCGAACCGGTCGCCAAGTATAATCGAAACTGGGCCCGAAGCTGTAGAATGCATCGCTGTTAGGCGACTTGAAATAGAGTCCATCAAAGCGAATGTTCGCGTTTCCGATTCTTAGGCCGATATTTCCGCCGGCCTGCGTGCTTTCTCCCACTAGCAGGTTGATGTCATTAATCGGCGTTAGGCCTAGCCGATTGCGGGTCGATAATTCGCCGAATCCCGGCCCCCATGTGCGGCGCAGGAAGCCGTTGACGGATACGTCGCGCAGATCAAACCATGAGAAATTGGCGATCAGTCCATAATTGCCCTGATTGCCAGCAAGGCCAACAAGTCGGCTGGTAAATCCGTCGGCAAGATAGCTCGCTCCCCCCTCTAGCACGAAATCCGAGCCGACCAACAGGCCTCCGCCCTCCACAGCGAAACGATCGCCAAGCCGGTAGCCGAACGTCCCTTGCACGAAGAGGTCGTCACCGAATTCGGGCAGCATGTCGCGGCGATCGAGCGTGAGCGCGCCCGCTGTTAGCGAAAACGCGCCCTTACCCACCGGTGGCAAGTTGCGATCCTTAGTGAAGAACCGTATTTCAGTCCTCGTGGCGCCATTATCGTCGACGATCTCCAGCGTGACGTTATAGGCGCCGGCGGGAAAGCCCGATGTATCGATAGTCTGGTTACCAGCATCATAGAGCGCAGAACCAAGGAGCCGTCCGTCGCGATACGTGTTAACCTGAGCGCGGCGTGAAAGAAAAATCACCAGCGGAAGCGAGAATACGGAATCCCCGTCCGCTTGCGTATCGAACTGTGAACCGACACTTGCGCCATAGATCCGCGCTTGGCCGGTAAAGGCGAGCGGGTCAGAAAACATCAGCCCGCCGCGATAACGCAGCCGACCGGCATCGACTTCGCCGGCGAGTATGTGGGTCTGGAACCCGAACTGTTCCGACTGGTTTAGTTCTGACAGCAGGCGCGCGTTGCGGTATGAGACTATCGAGCGGTTCTGGAGCGCGTAATTCGTTCGCCCCTGCACGCCGGCGAAGGAGCCGGTGATATTGCTGATGAGGGACAGCCCAGCATTGGGCACCGAAAGATAACCGGAATCCTGCAAGCTGACGACCGTCATCAGGTCCTGTGCCACGAAGATTTCGACCCGGAACGAGGCAGGATCGTGAATTATCCCCGCAACTTGGGGAGTAAGCGACCCGCATCCCTCGCTAGTCGATGGCCCACAGACAAAGGCTGCATTGCTCGTCAGCCTCCCCGTAAGTGCGGCGATGATAGAGCCTGGATTTTCGACGCCCCGCAACAAGGCTACCACGTTTTCCGGCGCGTCGAAGGTAAAATAGCCCGGCTCTTGGACACCGGAGGTCGAACCGATCAAAACGCCACCGAAATATATGTCAACGACGACGGGCATAGGCTCTTCAAGGTTCTCGAACCCCTTTGGCGTGGTCGATGGGAAGGCCGTCGCAAACGCCGTAGGTTCCAAGTCCTCGGCCAGCACTGGCCCTGCTCCAGCCAGTGCTGTGCCAGCGAGGACGAGGGACAGGGCGCGCTTCATGATGACACTATTGGGGCGAGATCGTCAGCGATAACGTGCCGCTGTAATTCACACCGGAGCGGCCCGCGGCTATCTCAGCAGCCGATATCGTGACAATCAGGCTCGCGCTTCTGGGTGGACCAGATGAGCAGGTCTCGTCCGTTGCGCCGCTGGTTTGGCCGCCGTACGGCATTCCAGGTGAGAGCGGCATACCACTGTCTTCGCTTGGCTGATCGCTCCATTGCACGCTGTATGATAGGCTGCTCGCACCGCCGCCATCGAGTTTGAAATTACCGCCTGCGCCTGATCCTATTGCTGCCACAATATAGCCGCGCGCGGGCAGATCGCTAAAAACACAGATCGATTGCGACCGACGCGCCTCTTCACCGGAACGCAGCGAGCTGAAGGATATGTCGGAGAGACCAGAGATGTTGACGGTCTGTGCCACAAGGGGATCGACTGCGAGAACAATGGCAACAACAGCCGCGGCTCGAACAAAAATTCTCCCTGCTAAACTTCCCGCAGACATCGATGATCCGGTTCTTTATCAACAATCAGGTCGGCGAAACGAGAAGCGTCAGCACGCCGGCATAGGTGGTGGTCGCCTCCATCGCGGCGATGGCGGCATTTGTTAACGTAATATTGATTGCGGCAGAAACAGACCCTCCGCAGTTTGGTCCGGTAGCGTTTGAGGTAAATTTTGACGACTTTTGACCAGCAGTCAATGCCACTTCTCCCCCGACAGTTGCCCAACTAGCCGAGTAAGGTATTGTTCTGGTGCCATCGTTTAATGTGAATGCATTTGCTGCGCCATCACCCGTTGCTGTGATGAAATAGCTGCGATCGGGATTGTTGCTCCAGACGCATACGTTATCGCCCGCAACGCTGTCCTGTCCTGTGTTGAGCGCGGTCCGCAGGACCGTCGTATCGAAGGTGATATCGTTAAGGTTCGAGATGCTCACTTCCGGCGTAACCGTCGCGTTGATGGTAACTGTACCCGAAGAGGTTGGCCCCGGTGTGCCTTGCGTCGCGGCATAGGCAGACGCGGTGGAGGCGAAAAGGGCAAGGCAGGCAAGGCTTTTGCTAAAGGTCATGCAAGGGCTCCGGTCGTTATGTGGTATAAGTGGATTATAAATATTAGGTCGGCGAAACGAGAAGCGTCAGCACGCCGGTATAGGTGGTGGTCGCCTCCATCGCGGCGATGCCTGCGTTCGGGATGGTAACGATCAGAAGCGCGTTATCGTTTACGCAGACAGGAGCGGAAGCGTTCGAAACGAATTGCCTCGATTTCGTTCCAGACGTGATAGACACAACTCGTCTAGTCACTTCTTCCGTGAAAGACACCGTGTAAGGTAATGTGCGTGTGCCATCGTTTAATGTGAATGCATTTGCTGCGCCATCACCCGTTGCTGTGATGAAATAGCTGCCATCGGGATTGTTGCTCCAGACGCACAGCGGATCTGATTGGTTCACATCGGCCCCGGTGTTGAGCGCGGTCCGCAGGACCGTCGTATCGAAGGTGATATCGTTAAGGTTCGAGATGCTCACTTCCGGCGTAATCGTCGCGTTGATGGTAACTGTACCCGAAGAGGTTGGCCCCGGTGTGCCTTGCGTCGCGGCATAGGCAGGCACAGCAGATGCGAAAAGGAGAGCCACCATAAAAGTCATAAAGATGCGTTTTTTCAATTGCTTAACTCCATACTTACGCCCAGTAAACATATCAGGGGTTAATTAACAGCAAACATTCGAACCGCAAGCGATATCATGATTGACGAATAAGCAAGGTGTTCCCCGTCAGCACCAATGGCACAGATTTGATGTTGCGATTTAATAGGGAATGGTCCGTCGCATCAGCCAGAATGGCTATCGGACCTTGATTTGATAAAAACTGTATCCAAAGTGTATACCAAGAATACGGAAACGAATAATATTTATATTATTCAATGCCATAAAAGTCATAAATGGCTCCCCGGGAGGGATTCGAACCCCCGACCAATTGATTAACAGTCAACTGCTCTACCACTGAGCTACCAGGGAACAGCCCGATATGCTCGGGCAGAGGCGCGCCTATAGCAGCGCTTTTTCGCATTTGGCAAGCGCCCATTGCCAGTTCAGACAATAAATTGTTCCATTGCAATGCGATCATCCAGTGCATGTTCGGGATCGAACAAAAGCGTCAGTGATCGATTGCGGTCCAATGCCACTTCTACTTGCGCAATATCGCGGATTTCGCGTTGGTCGGCAACCGCGCTGACGGGGCGTTTGCTGGCCTCCAAAATGTTGATTTTGATGACATAGCGGTCTGGAAGAATGGCACCTTTCCAACGGCGGGGCCGAAAGGGGCTGATGGGCGTGAGCGCCAGCAACGACGAATCGAGCGGCAAGATGGGGCCGTTTGCAGAAAGGTTATAGGCGGTCGAACCTGCGGGCGTGGATACCAATATGCCGTCACTTATAAGTTCGGGGATAACGGCCCGGCCATTGACAGAAATCTCCAGCTTGGCCGCTTGCCGGGTTTCACGCAGCAACGAGACTTCGTTGATTGCGGACAATGTAAACTTCTGACCACTGATTGTTGTGATATTTGCTGTCAGGGGACGAACGGAGAATGACTTTGCGCGTTGCAGCCGCGCGTGCAGATCATGCAGATCCCAGCTGTTCATCAGGAAACCGATTGTGCCCAAGTTCATGCCGTAAGCAGGAATGTCGCGGCGGCTTTCCAACAATTGATGCAAAACCTGCAGCATGTGGCCATCGCCGCCAAGGACGATTACAGCGTCGGCGCTATCCAGCGAGACAAAGTCATGAACTTCACGAAGCTGCGCTTCGGCCTCGCGCGCCTGCGGCGTCGCTGACGATATTATCGCAAGTTGCGTATATTTGGTCATCCACCTGTTGCATTCATATGTCGCTTCAACCTCAAGTCAGGCTGCGCGAATTGGTTTTCGAATTCATGGCGTTGGGGTTTAAGCCGCAACGCCGTCTGAAGCAAATGGTCGACGTCGGACGGCACGCCTTCGCGTAATGCTTTGCGCAAATCGACGTGCAGTTCCGACCCAAGGCACATATAGATTTTGCCATCGGTGGTAAGGCGGATGCGATTGCAATGGTCGCAGAAATTCTGGCTCATTGGCGTGATAAGGCCGAGGCGCAGACCCAATGGATCCACGCGCCAGTATCGCGCAGGGCCCGCGCTTTTATGCGCCAGCGGATGCAGGTCATAATGTTGACGGATGGGCGCGGTGAAGGCGTCGAGCGAGATATATTGCGCCTCGCGCTCCGATACGCCCGTTCCCAGCGGCATTGTTTCAATCAGGGTGAGATCAAAGCCATGCTCCGCGCAAAACGCCACCATGGGCATCAGCGCGTCTTCATTTTCGCCTTTCAAGGCAACCATGTTGATTTTGATGGCGAGGCCATTGGCTTTCGCAGCGTGAATGCCCTTCAATACCGTGTCGAGGTCTCCCCCGCGGCTTATCGTCTTAAACTGATCCGGGTCGAGCGTATCCAAGCTTACATTGATGCGCTTCATGCCCGCGCTGGCAAGAATGGGCGCGAATTGTTCCAACCGGCTGCCGTTGCTCGTCATCGTCAACTCTTCAAGCGCGCCGCTTTTCACATGCTGCCCAAGGGCGTTGATAAGAACGGCAATGTCGCGGCGCACCAGCGGCTCCCCGCCGGTTAGGCGAATTTTGCGAATGCCATGGTCTATAAATCGCGCGACCAGCGTCGTGATTTCATCATAGCTTAGCAAATCGGGATGCGGCAAAAAGCTCTGCATTTCGGGCATGCAATATGTGCAACGGAAATTGCAACGGTCGGTCACCGATATCCGTAAATAGTCGATACTGCGTCCAAATCCGTCGATCATTTTTGCGATGTAAGCGGAAAAGCTTGCGCTACCAAGCTGAATTAACTTGCCGAAAGGGTTCGGAAAGTTTTTAGCTGCTATGGTCGTGAAGGGGAACCATGCCGGCGGGCAAGATTTGCAAGGCCGCGTGACAGCTGCAAGCAGCCGTTGAGCCGCGCTGCGGGGTCGCCCCATATGCGGTTGATAACCAGCTTGCTGTCCGGACGCAGCTTTGCGGTCTCGCCCAATTTGTCGACATAGGCCAACAACCCTGAGACATTGGGCGGTGTGTCCTGATGGAAACTGACCAACGTACCACGCGCGCCAACCTCAATTTTTGCGACCTGCGCAACGAGCGCATTTTGCTTGATCTGGATAAGCTTCAGCAGGTTCTGCGTTGGTTCCGGTATCGGGCCGAAGCGATCGGTCATTTCCGCGGCAAAACCTTCGATATCCTGACCTTCTTCGAGATCGTTCAAACGGCGATAGAGCGCCATGCGGACCGAAAGATCGGGTACATAATCTTCGGGAATAAGGATTGGCGCATCGATGGTGATTTGCGGCGAGAAGCTGCCGCGCGGTTTCGCGAGGCCATGCGCGCCGGCACGTGCCTCCAAGATCGCTTCTTCGAGCATCGATTGGTACAATTCAAAGCCGACCTCTTTGATATGGCCGGACTGTTCATCGCCCACCAAGTTACCCGCACCGCGAATGTCGAGATCGTGGCTCGCAAGCTGGAACCCGGCACCAAGGCTGTCGAGGTCACCAAGCACCTTGAGACGCTTTTCGGCCGTTTCGGTCAGTACACGATTCGGTTCATGTGTCAGATAGGCATAAGCACGGGTTTTCGAACGCCCGACGCGTCCACGCAGCTGATATAATTGGGCAAGGCCAAAGCGGTCGGCGCGGTGGATGATCAAGGTGTTGGCGCTCGGTATGTCCAGCCCGCTTTCGACAATCGTCGTCGACAAAAGGACATCGTAGCGCTTTTCATAGAATGCGCTCATGCGTTCTTCGACCTGCGTCGGTGACATTTGCCCGTGCGCGGTGACATATTTTACTTCAGGCACTTCAGTCCGCAGATATTCTTCGATCTCGGTAAGATCGGTTATGCGCGGCACGACAAAGAAGCTTTGCCCGCCACGATAATGTTCACGCAGCAACGCTTCGCGTAGCACTACGGGGTCCCATGGCATAACATAGGTACGCACCGCCAGACGGTCGACAGGGGGTGTCTGGATGACCGACAGCTCGCGCAGGCCAGACATCGCCATTTGCAGCGTGCGCGGGATCGGTGTGGCCGTCAGCGTCAGCATGTGCACGTCGGTCTTCAGCGCCTTCAACTGCTCCTTATGATTGACGCCGAACCGTTGTTCTTCGTCAACGATGACGAGGCCAAGCCGTTTGAACGCAAGCGACTTTGCAAGAACGGCATGGGTCCCAATCACGATGTCCAAAGTGCCATCCGCCAAGGCTTCACGCGTTTGCGCAGCTTCAGCGGTCGGAACGAGCCGTGAAAGCCGGCCGAGCTTTAATGGCAGGTCACGGAAGCGTTCGGCAAAGTTCGAATAATGCTGCCGCGCCAGCAATGTCGTCGGCGCAATGACCGCCACCTGAAGTCCCGCCATCGCGGCTGCAAATGCCGCGCGCATGGCGACTTCGGTTTTTCCAAACCCGACATCGCCGCACACGAGCCGGTCCATCGGTTTGCCTGCGGACAAATCCTGAAGTACTTCTTCAATCACGCGCAACTGGTCTTCGGTTTCCTCATAAGGGAAACGGTCGACAAAGCCGGCATAGGCAGGACCGTCGACTTCAATGATCGAACCCGGACGAAGCGCACGTTCGGCCGCGGTTTTAAGTAGTTCACCCGCGATTGCGCGGACGCGTTCCTTCAGCTTTGACTTGCGCCGCTGCCATGCCTCACCGCCCAACTTGTCGAGTGATACATGCTCGCTGTCGGACCCATAGCGTGACAGGACATCGATATTCTCAACGGGGACATAAAGCTTGTCTCCGCCCGAATATGTCAGGGCAACGCAGTCGTGGGGGCTGTTGCCCACGGGTATCGAAATCAAGCCTTCATAACGGCCAATACCATGGTCCTGATGCACCACCAGATCGCCGGGGGTCAGCGCGGCAAGTTCGGCCATGAAGGCATCGGCGGATTTACGGCGCTTTTGCCGGCGCACGAGCCGATCGCCCAGCATGTCCTGTTCGCTTAAGACGGCTATGTCCGGCGTTGAAAAGCCATGGTCCAATGGCAACACAACCATCGCCGTCCGCCCTGCGGCCACGCCCAATGCTTGCTGCCAACCGTCCGCATCTACGATGGACGGCGCGCCATGATCCGCCAGCAAACCCTTCAACCGCTCGCGTGCGCCAATGGAATAGCTTGCGATGATGGTTTTGGTCTTTTTGCTATGCAGCGATTTCAGATGCGCGGCGACAGCTTCGTAGACATTGGCTTTCTGCGTGCGTTCCGGTGCGAAATCGCGCGCTGCAGCGATACCGAAATCAATGACGCTGGCGGATTCGGGCTGCGCGAATGGCGTAATCAGGTGCGCGGCATTGTCATCGAAAAGCTGGTCGAGTTCGCCGCCGCTTAAATAAAGCATCTCGGGCGGCAAGGGGCGATAGCTGCCGGGTTCTGCGGCCTGCGCCTTCACGCGGTTTTCGTGATAATCGGTGATGGAATCCAGTCGTGACTGGCCCGCGGCAATCGCACCGCTATCGCGAATGACAAGCGCGTCGGCCCCGACATGGTCAAAGATCGTCGCCATGCGCTCTTCGAACAATGGCAACCAATGGTCCATGCCCGAAAGCCTGCGGCCTTCCGAAACAGCCTGATAGAGCGGGTCGCCGGTTGCAGTCACGCCAAAGCGTTCGCGGTAGCCAACACGGAAACGCTTAATCGCGTCTTCGTCCATAAGGGCTTCAACCGCGGGCAAGATATCGAAATGTTCGACTTGGTCGATGCTGCGTTGATCGGACGGATTGAAACGGCGGATGCTTTCGATTTCGTCGCCGAAGAAATCGAGACGAAGACCGACTTCGCTACCGGCGGGAAACAGGTCGACAATGCTCCCCCGGATTGCGAATTCGCCCGCGTCGGCCACGGTATCTACCCGGAAATAGCCATTTGATTGCAGCAATGACGCAAGCCGTTCGCGGCTGATTTCGCGGCCAGCCGCCAAGCGTTCACCCGTCTGGCGAATGCGGAAGGGTGTAACATATTTTTGGATGACTGCACCGATGGTGGTGACCACCAACTGCTTCTTTTTTGCAGGCTGTTGAAGCGCTTGCAATGTCGACATGCGCTGCGACGTGACCGCAACGGAGGGCGATGCGCGATCATAGGGCAGGCAATCCCATCCCGGCAGAATCAATATTTCAAGTTCAGGCGCAAAAAATGGCACAGCGTCGGCAATCGCGCGCATCGCGGCTTCATCAGGCGCTATGTATAGCGTGCGTGCTTTGGCTGCGCGTGTTAGGTCGGCAAGCAGAAGCGGCGCAAAACCCGGCGGCACCGACGCGAGCGTCAGCGCGTTGCGACTGGTTGTGATCCGCTGCAAATCAATCATGGGTTTTGGGTGCTAAGCCCTTCAGGCAGCGTGATGAAATTCAGCTGCATCAGTTGGTCCATCAATGGCCCCGCAAAGGCAGGGTCGGGCGGCGCGGTGCCGAGTGCCCACGCCATGATGTCGACATCTTCCTCATCAATCAAACGTTCGAACCATTCATATTCGACTTCGCCCCAGTTGGCGGAGCATTGGTCGAAAAAGCCGCCGACCATGGCGTCCGCTTCGCGCGTGCCGCGGTGATGTGCACGATAATGCAATTTGCGACGATATGGGTCAGCGTCCATGTAACGCATCCTTTATGCTGGTGGCGTGAAATGATTTGCGGGTTATAAGCGGCCCTAGTCATGCGTCCCGATATACTCAATCCGTTATTTGCAGAAGTTCGCGCCATGAAGGGCGTTGGCCCTGGTCTGGCAAAGCCTCTTGAGCGCCTTGGGCTCGAGCGGGTGAAGGATGTTCTGTATCATTTTCCGGCCAACTGGACCTATCGTAAGGCGGTTTCCTTGCTGGATGTCGCCGATGTCGGCAGCAACATCATTGTCACCGTTACAGTCATGGACCACCGCAACAGCAACAACGCCCGCGCACCGTTGCGGATATTCGTTGCGGATGTCGCCGGAAACTATCTGACGCTCACCTTTTTCGGCCGAAATGGTTGGTGGGCACGCAATCAACTGCCCGTTGGGGAGAAACGGATCATTTCGGGCAAGCTCGAACGCTATGGCGACGAATTGCAAATGGTGCACCCCGATCATGTCGTTCCCGTCGACAGCGATACGTCACCTGGCCTTGCCGAGCCGATTTATCCACTCTCCGATGGACTAACTAACAAACGCATGGGGCAACTTGCGGGGGCCGCATTGCAGGATGTGCCCGACCTCCCCGAATGGATTGAGCCAACTTTGGTCGCTGGCCGGAACTGGCCCAACTGGACGGCTGCGATGGGAAGCGTGCACCGCAGGGACGACCAGTCCGTACGCGACAGGCTGGCCTATGATGAATTGTTCAGCAATCAGCTCGCTATGCGGCTTATCCGCGCGGCGATGGACAAACGTACAGCCGTGCCCGTGGCGGGTGATGGCTCGTTAATCTCGCTGTTAAAGCTGCCATTTGCCCTCACGGGGGCACAAAAGCGCGCTATTGCCGAAATTGAGGGCGACTTGGCGCAATCACGGCCGATGTTGCGCTTGCTGCAAGGTGATGTCGGCGCTGGTAAGACGATGGTTGCGCTCATGGCATTGCTGCGCGCGGTGGAGTCGGGGATGCAGGCGGCCATGTTGGCGCCAACCGAAATTCTGGCGCGCCAGCATTATGCTGGCCTTCAAAAGCTGCTGGCGGGGATGCCCGTGAATATTGCAATCCTAACGGGCCGCGAAAAAGGCAGCCTGCGCGAAGCAACGCTGATGGGGCTGGCCGATGGTTCGATTCACATCCTCGTTGGCACCCATGCGATTTTTCAAGAGGCCGTGACCTATAAATCGCTCGCCGTGGCGGTTATCGACGAGCAGCACCATGGACAGTTCGATCCTTGATGAGCTTCTACCCGGTCGCACCCCCGTTGAAACACGCGTCATGTCGCAGGACCGGCTCGCTGAATTGATTGACGGCGTTGCCCGCCATCTCGCCGCAGGGAAACAGGCGTTTTGGGTGTGCCCCTTGGTCGAAGAAAGCGACAAGAGCGACCTTGCTGCCGCCGAACAGCGCGCAGAAATGCTGCGCTTACGTTTTGGACCGCAGGTTGCGTTGGTGCACGGGCGTATGCGGGGTGCCGAAAAAGACGCGGTTATGGAACGCTTCGTTGCGGGCGAGACACGGTTGCTTGTGGCGACGACGGTCATCGAAGTTGGCGTTGATGTCCCTAATGCCAGCCTGATGGTTATAGAGGCCGCGGATCGCTTTGGGCTCGCGCAATTGCATCAGCTGCGCGGGCGGGTCGGTCGCGGATCAGAGAAATCGGTCTGTGTTCTGGTGCGTACGACGCAAATTGGTGAGACGGCGCGCGCGCGTCTTGCGCTTATGCGCGAGACCAATGACGGATTTCGTATCGCCGAGGAAGATCTCAAGCTGCGCGGTGCCGGCGAATTGCTGGGAACGCGCCAATCGGGCGACAGCCCGTTTCGCGTTGCCACGCCAGAGCAAGTGCGTGAACTTATCGGCGTTGCGGCAGATGATGCGCGGCTTTTGTTGGAACGCGATGGCGGACTTGATGGTCCGCGTGGGCAGGCCGCGCGTGTGGCTCTCTATCTATTTGAACGAGATGCCGGTGTGGCTACGCTGCGCGGCGGTTAGCGCAGCTTTGGCGAGATGATTTTAAGCAGCTCAACAAAATGGGGTAAACGTAACACGCGTTCAAACTGAAAACCGGCGCGGTTGTCCGACGTCCAGATAACCAGCGCCTCGATTCTGCCGATGACGGGCAACCGAAGTTCGACGCGCTCCCCACCTTCGAAGCCGGGGTTATCGTCGATCATGAAGCCATGCGCGGAGACGTTGATGATGTGAATTTGCGTGTCACCGCGCAATTTACTCTCGGCTATGACGGTGTGGTTCGCGCGGTGACGGGCCGCCATGCGGAAATCCAGATCAGGGTTCGGAACTGCTTGCGCCATGTTTTGCGGCCTCGTGCGGTAATTATTGTTGGTTAATCACCGTACCGCCAAGTTCCAAAGATTTGGTAAAACCACGCTTCACAATTTTACCGACGCGCTTATCCGAAGCGAATGAGGCCGTGCTTTTTCTTGCCAGCAGAAATTTTGACCGGTTCAGCCTGTGCCGAAATCACCGCATTTTCGTCAGTGATAGCGGCGTCGGCGACCCGCGCGCCGCCGCCTTGGATCATTCTGCGCGCTTCTTTTTTGGATGCCACGAAATTCAGCGCCACCAACGCGTCAATCACTGAAATCTCGGCGCTGACGTCAATCGTCGGCAAATCCCCGCCTGACGTTCCTTCTTCAAAGGTTTTTCGTGCCGTTTCAGCGGCAAGCGCAGATGCCTTGGCACCACGGCACAATTCGGTCGCGGCGTTCGCCAGTGCAATCTTGGCAACGTTGATTTCGGAGCCCGCAAGCGATTCCAAGCGTTCGATTTCGTCGATCGGCAAATCGGTGAAAAGGCGCAGGAACTTGCCCACATCGCGGTCGTCCGTATTGCGCCAGAACTGCCAATAATCATAATCAGGCAGCTGTTCGCGATTGAGCCAAACCGCGCCAGAAACGGACTTGCCCATCTTCGATCCATCGGCTTTGGTGATCAGGGGCGTTGTTAGGCCGAACACCTCTGCGCCGTCCATCCGGCGCGCCAATTCCATACCGTTGATGATATTGCCCCATTGATCCGATCCGCCCATTTGCAAACGGACGCCCATTGTCTTGCTGAGATGACGGAAGTCATATCCCTGCAAAATCATATAGTTGAATTCAAGGAACGTCATGGGCTGCTCTCGCTCAAGCCGCAGCTTGACCGAATCAAATGTCAGCATCCGGTTGACGGTAAAATGGGTGCCAACTTCTTGCAGCAGTTGGATATATCCCAACTGACCCAACCAGTCATGGTTGTTGACCATCACGGCATCGGTCGGACCATCGCCAAAGGTTAGAAACTGCTCAAACGCCGTGCGTATCGAAGAAATGTTGGCTTCGATGGTTTCATCGGTCAGCATCTTGCGGACTTCGTCTTTGCCCGTCGGGTCACCAATACGCGTCGTGCCGCCGCCCATGACCACGACGGGCTTGTGTCCAGCCTGCTGCAATCTGCGCAGCAACATGATGGACACCAGATTTCCGACATGAAGCGATGGCGCAGTCGCATCGAAGCCGATATATCCCGGAACAATCTCTTTGGACGCAAGCGCATCAAGCGCCGCCGCGTCCGTTGTTTGGTGGATGTAGCCGCGTGCATCAAGCTGGCGAAGAAGATCAGATTTATAAGCAGTCATAGCGCGTTAGCGCCTAGCATGGAGTTTCGACATTGGCCAATAATTCGATGACCGAAACGGTGCTGCAATGTCATCCGCTGAGCGAAAAGGGTTTTGTAGGCGGAATAGCCATGCATGTTGATCGCGCCGAAGCCGGTCGTTTGCGGATAAAATACACGCTGCACGGGTTGATTGATGGGATACACTTCGCTGAAGTTGCGCAACCGGAACGCACGGACGGACTTTGGAAACACACATGTTTTGAACTGTTTTGCGGCCGTGCCGATGACGGCAGCTATGTCGAATTCAACTTCGCGCCGTCGGGACAATGGGCGGCATATGCCTTTACCGGATACCGGGAAGGCATGACCGAGCTTGCCTGCGCGCCGCCGCACATAAATTACATGGCGGGGGGGGGCGTATTCGAAATGACGGTCACAGTGGACCTGCCCGAATCTTTGCGCACGGTGGATATAATGGCCGGGTTCAGTGCCGTTATCGCGGACAAGGGTGGACGTACCACCTATTGGGCACTCGCGCACCCACCGGGGAAAGCGGATTTTCATCATAAGGATTGCTTTGCCCTGCAACTGGAGGCACGAAGCGCGGCATGAAATTTGGAATTGATCGCCTCCTTACGGAGCCAGAACTTCGCAAGCCATTAGCGGGTAAACGTGTGGCGTTACTGGCCCATCCAGCATCGGTGACAGCAGACCTGACGCACGCACTGGACGCATTGGCAGCGCTGGACGATGTTAATGTGACATCCGCCTTTGGCCCCCAACATGGCCTTCGGGGTGATAAGCAAGACAATATGATGGAGTCGCCCGACTTCACCGACCCTGTCCTCGGTATCCCGATATTCAGCCTCTATGGCGAAGTGCGGCGCCCTTCCGTCGAGTCTATGGAGACCTTTGATGTCATCCTGATCGACCTTCAGGATCTGGGCTGCCGGATTTATACGTTTATTACGACGCTGCTCTATGTGCTTGAGGCATCTGCCGCGCATGGCAAAGCGGTTTGGGTATTGGATCGCCCGAACCCTGCTGGCCGTCCCGTAGAGGGGCTGACGCTGCAAAAGGGTTGGGAGAGCTTTGTTGGTGCGGGCCCAATGCCCATGCGGCACGGCATGACTTTGGGAGAGATCGGGCATTGGTTTATCGATCATTACGAGATCGACGTCGATTACCGCGTTATTGAAATGGCGGGTTATGAACCAGACGCGGCACCCGGATATGGCTGGCCTGACGATCGGATATGGATCAACCCAAGCCCCAATGCACCCAACATCAACATGGCGCGCGCTTATGCGGGCACAGTGTTGCTGGAAGGGGCTACATTGTCAGAGGGCAGGGGAACGACCCGTCCGCTGGAGATATTCGGCGCGCCGGACATTAACGCGCGCGACGTAATCGCCGAAATGCGGGCGTTTGCGCCGCAATGGCTGAATGGCTGCACGCTTCGGGAAATTTGGTTCGAACCGACATTTCACAAGCATGTGCATCAACTGTGTCATGGTGTGCATATCCACGCAGAAGGTCCATCATATGACCATGACGCGTTCCAACCGTGGCGGATCCAGGCATTGGCATTCAAAGCCATCCGGCGGCTCTATCCCGAATATGATTTGTGGCGCGACTTTCCGTATGAATATGAATTCGGCAAGCTCGCCATTGACGTCATTAACGGCGGCCCCGCATTGCGTGAATGGGTCGATGCACCCGACAGCACGCCCGATCAACTGGACGCAATGACGTCAGCCGATGAGCAGGATTGGCGCGAGAAACGCGGGCAATATCTTTTGTATTAGTGGCCGTGCTTCCGGCTTAACTCGCGCATCGCGTCATCAAGACCTTCGAGTGTCAACGGGTACATCCGGTCGTTCATCAATTCCTTGATGATTTTGGTGGACTGCGAATAGCCCCATTGTTTTTCGGGCACGGGGTTAAGCCAGACCGTGGCGGGATAGGTGTTCGTAATCCGGTTCATCCAGACAGCGCCGGACTCTTCGTTGAAATGCTCCACCGAACCGCCGGGATGCGTGATTTCATAAGGGCTCATTGACGCATCGCCGACCATGACCACTTTATAGTCGTGGGGGAATTTGTGCAGGAGATCCCACATCGGTGTGCGTTCGCTAAACCGGCGCTTATTGTCTTTCCACACGCCTTCATAGGGACAGTTGTGGAAATAGAAAAATTCCAGGTTTTTGAACTCGCTAGTGGCCGCACTGAAGAGTTCTTCGCAAAGTTTGATAAACGGATCCATGGACCCGCCGACGTCCAGCATCAGCAGCACCTTTATCGCATTGCGGCGTTCGGGGCGCATTTGAATGTCCAACCAGCCTTTACGTGCTGTGCCATTGATTGTGCCGTCGATATCGAGCTCTTCAACTGCGCCGTCGCGGGCAAAGCGGCGCAGCCGGCGCATCGCGATCTTGATGTTGCGGGTGCCCAGTTCTCGCGTGTTGTCCAGATTCTGGAACTCGCGCTTGTCCCAAACCTTTACGGCACGCTTGTGCTTGGATTCGCCGCCAATGCGGACGCCTTCGGGATTGTAGCCCGAATTGCCATAAGGAGATGTGCCGCCGGTTCCGACCCATTTGTTGCCGCCTTCGTGGCGCTTTTCCTGCTCCTCAAGCCGCTTTTTCAGCGTCTCCATCAGCTCGTCCCAGCTACCCATTTTTTCGATCTTCGCCATTTCCTCTGGCGACAGATATTTCTCGGCAATCGCCTTCAACCAATCGGCGGGTACATCGACATCGTTTTGGCCATATTCAGTGAATACACCTTGGAAAACCTTGCCAAATACTTGGTCGAAACGGTCCAAAAGCGCTTCGTCCTTCACCAGTGTGGCGCGGGCCAAATAATAAAATTCCTCGGGGCTTTGGTCGATAACATCGGCATCCAAAGCTGCGAGAAGCGCAAGATGCTCCTTCAATGAAGCGGATATACCGGCGGACCGCAACTCTTCCATGAATGAGAAAAACACCGGCAGGCTCCTGTTTAATTGACCAGTTAAAGCTTTTGGCTGTTTCGACACGCGCCGTCAACAACCGGCGATTAACTCTGTGATAACCATATTGGGGTTGGCCCCGTTACAAACGACAGAACAAGGTGCCAAAGCCATGAAAATGGAAAAAGTCGCATTGAGTGAAAATCACTGGATCCACGAAACCGCACAGATATGTGGTGAGGTTACCGTTGGCTGTGCCGAAGCTGCAGGTGTGCTCGAACAGGCGCTACAATCCGCAGATTGGCTCAAGGCGAGGCACGGCGAGATGACCGAGCTGACGCAAGCACTTGATGCGGACATCGCAGAGGTTGCGCAGGCGACCCGAGATGCAAGGAATTTGGCCGAAGCCGCTGTCGCAAAGCTGAAGACGGGGCATGACACGGTTCAGCTATCATTGGCGAGCTTTTCGGAACTCATCAGTCTCATCATGAGCCTTGGTTCGCATATCACCGGTTTTGCAGCAGCGATGGAGCAAGTGAAGCGGGTGTCGCAATCAATTGATTCGATTGCGCGCACGACCAACATGCTGGCGCTCAACGCCGCGATTGAGGCGGAAAAGGCGGGGGCCGCTGGGCAGACGTTCGCGGTCGTGGCAGCTGAAGTCAAAAAGCTGACGCATGATACGCGGCGCGCTGCGGTGGAAATAACCGGAACGGTAAACTCCCTTTCGCATGAAGCCGCGAAATTTGTCGTGGAAATCGAGGAGGGTGTATCGACAAGCGGCGCCGCGCAAGAGCAGTTCTCGGGCCTTCAGGAGCTCATTTATGGCGTGAGCGATGTCGTTGCCAAGGTGGGTGATCACAACCGAGAGATTGCGGACAGCACCGCACAAATTCACCGTGGACTGGTCGATTCGCAAAATGTTCGTGATGCGGTCGAAGGCGCCAATGGCGAAATGTTTGCTGCTGTTGTGTGTGCGCATAGCCAGATCGGTGGTCTCGAAATGCAGGCAAACAAGATGTTTGACCATATTGTGCACAGCGGTTTGTCAAAGCGCGATAGTGAATTTGTCGAGCTGGCCCGCCAAAAGGCCGAAGAAGTGAAAGCATTGACCGAAGCCGCAATCGCGGATGGTACACTGACGTTAGAGGCGTTGTTTGATACCGATCTGCGTCCCATCGAAGGCAGTAATCCGCCGCGCTTTACATCGAAGCTGACACCATGGGCGGAACAACATTGGCAGCCATTTATCGAAGCCGTCAAAGACAGTAATCCCGACGAAATAACGTCGGTGGTGTGCAGCAGCCTTAAAGGCTTCTTACCCGTTCAGTTGAAAGAGCTCTCGCGACCGCCAACGGGCGATATCGCGCATGACACGAAATATTGCCGCAACGGTCGCGTCATTCAGGACCCGTTGGATATCCCTGCGAAAACAAGCGAGCAGGACTATATGATGGCCGTATTTCGCCACGAAGGCGACGGCCATTCATATAAGGTCATGCGTAACGTATATGTCCCATTGCGCATAAATGGACGCCGTTGGGGCGATTTTGAAATCGCTTACAGCGTCTAAATAAGGCGCAGTTTAGCTGTTTGGCCGCCGTGCCATAAAGGCCAGTCGTTCAAACAGCATCACGTCCTGCTCATTCTTGAGCAGCGCGCCGTGCAGTGGCGGAATGGCCTTTGTTGGGTCGCGTGACTGCAGGACATCAAGTGGCATGTCTTCGTGCAGCAACAGCTTTAGCCAATCGAGCAATTCGCTGGTGCTTGGCTTTTTCTTGAGGCCGGGGACGTCCCGAACTTCGTAAAAAATGTCCATGGCCTTCGACACCAGCATTTTTTGGATGCCGGGGAAGTGGACATCAATGATGGACTGCATCGTCGTGCGGTCAGGGAATTTGATATAATGGAAGAAACAACGGCGCAGAAACGCGTCAGGCAGTTCCTTTTCATTGTTCGAGGTAATGATGACGATCGGGCGCTCGACCGCTTTTACCGTTTCCTGTGTTTCGTACACAAAGAATTCCATGCGATCGAGTTCCTGAAGCAAGTCGTTCGGAAACTCGATGTCGGCCTTGTCGATTTCGTCGATCAAAAGAACGGGTAACTGAGGCGCGGTGAACGCTTCCCAAAGCTTGCCCTTCTTGATGTAATTTTTGATGTCGTGAACGCGCTCATCGCCCAATTGGCTATCGCGCAAACGGGCAACGGCATCATATTCATACAGCCCTTGATAAGCCTTGGTCGTGGATTTGATGTTCCATTCAATCAACGGCGCATTGAGTGCGGTCGCGATTTCCTGCGCCAGCACGGTCTTACCGGTGCCAGGTTCGCCTTTAACGAGAAGCGGGCGGCGTAACCGCGTGGCTGCGTTTACGGCAACTTTCAGATCATCAGTTGCGACGTAATTATCAGTGCCTTCAAAGCGCATGGACGGACCCCGTTTGTTAATCGAACGATTAATTCGTTAAGTGGGCCCACCGCGTTATGCAATATAATAGTTTACGCCCGGGGGTACGGGCAGGTCGCGCGCATTTCGTTTTGCAACATTGCTCCCGCCAGATTGCCCGCACACTATTCCCGCAATGGCTACAGGAAACCCGTGCAAGAGCACAGGGATCCAGCTTATAACCTCAACCGTTCAGAGATATAAAAGCAGCAGGCCGACGCTTATTGGTCGAGGAAGCTGCGCATTTTGCGGCTGCGGCTTGGGTGCTTCAGCTTGCGGAGCGCTTTTGCTTCGATCTGACGAATACGTTCGCGGGTAACGCTGAACTGTTGACCAACTTCTTCCAATGTATGGTCGGTGTTCATGCCGATACCAAAACGCATGCGCAGCACGCGCTCTTCGCGCGGTGTCAACGACGCCAGAACGCGGGTCACGGTTTCCTTCAAGTTCGCCTGAATGGCGGCATCGACGGGAATGATCGCGTTTTTGTCTTCGATGAAGTCCCCAAGATGGCTGTCTTCCTCGTCGCCAATTGGCGTTTCGAGTGAGATCGGCTCCTTCGCAATCTTCATGACCTTGCGCACTTTTTCCAGCGGCATGGAAAGGCGCTCGGCCATTTCCTCAGGTGTCGGCTCTCGGCCTTGTTCGTGCAAGAACTGACGGCTTGTGCGCACCAGCTTGTTGATCGTTTCGATCATATGCACTGGAATGCGGATGGTACGGGCTTGGTCGGCAATCGACCGCGTAATCGCCTGACGAATCCACCATGTCGCGTAGGTGCTGAACTTGTACCCACGGCGATATTCAAATTTATCGACCGCCTTCATGAGGCCGATATTGCCCTCTTGAATGAGATCAAGGAACTGAAGGCCGCGGTTCGTATACTTCTTCGCGATGGAAATAACGAGGCGCAGATTGGCTTCGACCATTTCCTTCTTTGCAATGCGCGCTTCGCGCTCGCCCTTTTGCACCATGTTGACGATGCGGCGGAATTCACCCAGCGACATGCCGGTATTCGCGGCAATGTCGGCTATTTCGATGCGAATGCGCTCAACGCCTTCGGCTTCGTTCGTCGCGAACGCCGTCCATTTTTTGTCGAGGTTGGAAACTTCGGCCAGCCAATTTTCGTCGAGCTCACGGCCCATATAGCTGTCAAGGAATGCCTTGCGTGGAACCTTGTGACGCTCGGCCAAACGCAGCATTTGACCACCAAGCGCGGTCAAGCGGCGGTTGAACGAATATAATTGGTCGACCAGATATTCGATTTTGTTCGCGTGGAACTGGACGCTTTCGACTTCCGCAGTCAATTCTTCACGTAATTTGTGATACTTAATTTCGGAAGCTGACGAAAACTCTTCGCCGGCGTTCAAAGCACGCATCCGCTCAAGCTGAATGTTCGAGAATTTCTTGAACAAAGAGGCTATCTTAGCAAAACGCTCCAATGCCGCAGGCTTCAACGCTTCTTCCATCTGCGCGAGGCTGAGCGTGTTGTCTTCTTCCTCTTCTTCAACCGGACGTGAACGCCGCTCGGTCATATCATCGTCGTCGCTCGCCGATTCCGGCTCTTCGTCGACCTCGTCTTCTTCCTTGTAAGTGACGCCAGCGGTTTTTTCGCTGATTTCCCCGTCGCCTTCTTCTTCCTCGTCGTCGGTCAGCGTTTCAGGCGCTTTCGACAACATGGCGTCAAGGTCAAGGATCTCGCGAAGCTGCATTTCGCCGTCGTTAAGCGCGTTCGACCAGTCAATAATGGCGTGGAAGGTGATTGGGCTCTCGCAGAGGCCGAGAATCATCGTGTCGCGGCCCGATTCAATGCGCTTTGCAATGGCGATTTCGCCTTCGCGCGACAGCAATTCAACCGCGCCCATTTCGCGCAAATACATGCGCACTGGGTCATCGGTACGTTCGCCCGTTCCGGTTTTCTTGACCGTGCTGGTCAGGGAGCGTGGGTCATTTTCAGAGATATTGTCGACGGTTTCGACTTCTTCCTCTTCCTGCTCGTCCTCGCCATCTTCGCCGGCTTCGTCATTCTCGACGATCTGCACGCCCATATCGTTGATGGCGGACATGACGTCTTCGATCTGTTCGGAAGACATCTGATCCTGCGGCAAAGCAGCATTTAATTCGTCATAGGTCAGGAATCCGCGGCGTTTTGCCTTGGCTAGCAATTTTTTGACGGTCGCATCGTTCAGGTCAATCAGCGGTGCATCACCGTTTTCGGCCATATCTTCTTCATTCTCGTTTACGCGACTTGCCAAAATAATTCCCCGATACTGTCATAAATCGCCCGCATCACGACTGAAAAATGCGATAATGCGATCGTCAAATGCCTTCTTTTCGTGACGTAACCTTTGCTGTTCGGCAAAAGTTTCTTCCGTCATCTCTAAACTCGCCAACCGTGTAGCGCGTTCCAGTGCTTCTTCGAGCGCGGGACGCTGCTTCATCAGCCTGATAGCTTCACCCAAATCTTTTGAAACGCTGGATAATCCGTCGCCCCCCGAACCGAACTCCCCACGATTGAAGGCAAAGACCTTGCCATTGCTGTGGAGCAGCGTCGATGCGACATTATACAACTTCTTGTCCAATATGGTAATTAGGCCGTCGGTATCAAGCGATTCTTTGGCAAAAGATTCATTCAGCATGATGTTGAGCAAAGCGGCGTGATTCGGGTCGGGCGGAACGAAGTCACTCAATGCTTCATGATGCTGCCGTATCATGGACGGATTACGCAGCAATGCGCCAAGCACACCTTGCACTAAGAAATCCGATCCCTTTGCATTGAAACTCTTGGTCTCTGCGCCGGGCGGCAATATCAGTGGCTTTCGCCAATTGTTTGTTGGCGTTTTGGTGAAGCGTGCCGGCGGTGCGTTTCTGCGTTGCGCAAAAAGATTATCGAACCGCTCGCGAAATGCATCCGCATAATGCCGTTTGATTTCTCCGTCCGTGATCGTTGCCATATGGACACCAAGGCGCTGTTTAAGCCCCGCACGGTCCTCTGGCGTGTCCAGGGGGTTTGCAGACACCTCTGCCTTCCACAATCGCTCCACAAGCGGCTCAGACGCCTCCAGAAGCGCCGTAAGGGCTTTTGCACCCGATGCCTTCACAAGGTCATCCGGATCCTCCCCATCTGGCAGCGTCACGAACTGAAGGCTGTGCCCAGGTTTTAGCAAGGGCAGGGCACGTAACGCCGCACGCATGGCGGCTTTTTGGCCAGCTGAGTCTCCATCGAAGCACAGCAACGGTTTTTCGGTCATGCGCCAGAGCATCTGGATTTGCTGTTCAGTCAGTGCGGTCCCCAATGGCGCAACCGCGTCACCAAAGCCGGCCTGCGCAATCGCGATGACGTCCATATAACCTTCGACCACAATGACGCGGCCAGTCTGGCGCGATGCGGGCGAGCATTTGTCCAGATTGTAGAGCGTGCGCCCCTTGTCGAACAAAGGCGTATC
>JAJTEF010000042.1 GCA_021300355.1 Sphingomonadaceae bacterium
GCGCGCGCAGGGCGATGACACAGGGGAAATGCAGGCGCTGGACGCGGCAATCAGCATCGATCGCCGGGACTTCATGGGCTGGCTCCGCAAGGCCGAATTGCATGAACGTACGGGCGAAAAGGCCGAGGCGCTGGTCGCTTGGAGCGGCGTGCTCCAAATGGCGGCGCATGCATCAGACCTATCTCCCAATATTGCCGCCGCACTGCAGAGGGGGCAGGCGTTTGTTTCGCAAGCGACACTCCAGATCGCGGACGCGGTCAGCACGGAACTGGCGCCATTATCTGCTGCCATGGATGAAACAGAGCTGCGCCGAAGCACAGCATTTGTTGATTTGGCGCTGGGCCGCCGACGGACCTATGTGAACACATGCGACGGCCTATATTACCCCTTCCTTCCGGCGGATGAATTTTTCGATAGGCAACATTTCCCATGGATGCCAGCAATCGAAGCTGCGACAGAGGAAATACGCCAAGAATTGGAGGCGCTGCTTGCCGATCCCGGCGACGCGCTGCGGCCTTATGTCCGGATGGATTCGGGCGTCCCCGAAAATAAATGGTCAGCGCTTGACCAGTCGCTTGCCTGGGGCGCATGCTTTTTGTGGGAATATGGGCAACCCAATAAGGCCGTCTTAGACCGCTGCCCGCGTACAGCCGCGGCCTTGGCCAGCTTACCGACGACAACGCTTCCGGATCGTGCACCCAGCGCGTTTTTCTCAATATTGAAGCCGCATACCCGAATTCCGCCGCATACAGGGGTGACCAATACCCGTGCGATTGTGCATTTGCCGCTGATCGTGCCAGAGAAATGCGGCTTCCGCGTCGGCGGGGAAACCCGTGAATGGAAAGTGGGAACGGCTTTTGCCTTTGATGATACCATCGAACATGAAGCGTGGAACGACAGCGACCACAATCGTGCGGTTCTTATCTTTGATGTGTGGAACCCCCATTTAACCGTTGCTGAACAAAATGTTATCGCCCGCTATTATGCCGCGGCTGACGCAACAGGCTTTAAAATCACGCATTAAGTTAATTGATTTTTTCCTCTTTACTTGCACTGATAAGCGCCTGTGTTACTTGCACCGCGCCTCTCAACGGAGAAACATGCACATGCGACCAATTCTATTCTCAGCCTTAACCATTGGCATCATGACCTCGGTTTTGGCGCAGGCGCCGGTGTCTGCGCCTGTAGCGGCTCCAGTATCTGCATCGACATCGCAGGACGGAAAATTGGCCAAAGCCTCTGACAAAACCGCTTCCGATGCAGACCAAGCCGTTCGGTGCCGCACTGTTCGTGTGACCGGTTCACTGGTGAAAAAGGGCAAGGTTTGCAAAACGCTTGCGCAGTGGCGCCAGATGACAGAGTCCGGCAATGAACTCGCCCGCCGCTTGGTCGAGGATGGAACTTCACGCCCCAGCGGTCAGTGATTCTTCCTTCGCGGATGAAAGGGCGGATGTGAATCGAGGAAGCTCCAAAGGCTGTTCCGTGGCTCCTACACCGCCAACTTCAACGCCCCATCGCCTTCCTCGACCTTAACCGTGGAGCCATCGGGCACTTCGCCGCGCAGCAGCAAATCCGCCAGCGGGTCCTGCAAATATCGCTGAATAGAGCGCTTGAGCGGGCGTGCGCCGTATACGGGGTCATAACCCACGCGGCCAAGCCACGCCTTTGCCTCTCCGGATAAAGCGAGCGTGATCTTGCGATCCTTCAACAGCTTTTGCACGCGTTGCACCTGAATCTCGACAATCGGCGCCATGTGATTGGCACCAAGGCGGTGGAACAGGATGACCTCGTCGAGGCGGTTGAGGAATTCGGGCCGGAAATGGCCCCGCACGATTTCCATCACTTGCGGCTCGACCTCTTTCACATCCTGACCATCCTCCAACGCGGCGAGATGTTGACTGCCCAGATTGGATGTGAGGATGATGAGCGTGTTTGAAAAGTCCACCGTGCGGCCCTGACCATCGGTCAGGCGGCCATCGTCGAGTACCTGAAGCAGGACGTTGAAGACGTCGGAGTGCGCTTTTTCGACTTCGTCGAACAACACCACTTGATAGGGCCGACGCCGGACAGCCTCGGTCAGGACACCGCCTTCTTCATATCCGACATAGCCCGGAGGTGCACCGACCAGCCGCGATACGCTGTGTTTTTCCATAAATTCGGACATGTCGATGCGGACCATCGCATTGTCGTCGTCGAACAGAAATGAGGCGAGCGCCTTAGTCAGTTCGGTTTTACCAACGCCTGTGGGGCCCAGGAACAGGAAGGACCCAAGCGGCCTGTTCGGGTCCTGAAGCCCTGCGCGGCTGCGGCGCACGGCCTTGGATACAGCGGCCACGGCATCTTGCTGCCCGATCACCCGCGCGCCAATCAGTTGCTCCATATTGAGCAACTTGTCGCGCTCGCCCTCAAGCATCTTGTCGACAGGAATGCCTGTCCAGCGGCTGACGACGCTGGCGATATCCTGCGCGGTCACTTCCTCACGCAGCATGGCGTTACCTGCCGCTGATTCTGCTTCGGACAATTGCCGCTCAAGGCCCGGGATTGTGCCATATTGCAGCTCGCCCGCCTTGGCGAGATCGCCCGAACGTTGCGCCTGCTCAAGTTCGATACGGGCGGTGTCGAGTTGTTCCTTGATCTTCGCCTCTGCCGAAATCTTGTCTTTTTCCGCCTGCCAGCGTTGCGTCAGTTCGGATGATTGCTGCTCCAGATTGGCAAGTTCATTCTCCAGCGTGGCGAGCCGGTCTTTCGACGCGGCATCGCTTTCCTTACCAAGCGCCTCACGCTCGATTTTGAGCTGAATGATACGCCGGTCGAGCGTCTCGATTTCTTCGGGCTTGGATTCCACTTCCATGCGGAGCCGCGACGCGGCTTCGTCCATCAGGTCGATGGCTTTATCGGGCAGGAAACGGTCGGCAATGTAACGGTGCGATAATGTCGCCGCGCTCACCAACGCGCCATCGGTAATCCGTACGCCATGGTGCAGTTCATATTTCTCTTTCAACCCGCGCAGGATCGAAATCGTATCTTCGACCGTTGGCTCACCGACGAACACGGGCTGGAATCGGCGTTGCAGGGCGGGGTCTTTTTCGACATGCTTTTGATATTCGTCGAGCGTCGTCGCGCCGATGCAGTGCAATTCGCCGCGTGACAAAGCAGGTTTGATGAGGTTCGCCGCGTCCATCGCGCCTTCGCCTTTGCCTGCACCGACGAGCGTGTGCATTTCGTCGATGAACAGGATGATGTCACCTTCGGCCTGCTTGACCTCATCCAGCACACCCTTCAACCGCTCTTCAAATTCGCCGCGATATTTCGCGCCGGCAATCAAGGCGCCCATGTCGAGCGACAAGAGCTTGCGGCCCTTCAGGCTGTCTGGCACGTCACCATTGGCAATACGCAGCGCCAGGCCTTCGGCAATGGCCGTTTTGCCGACGCCGGGTTCGCCGATGAGCACAGGGTTATTCTTCGTGCGTCGCGCAAGAATTTGGATGGTGCGGCGGATTTCTTCATCACGGCCGATGACAGGGTCAAGCTTACCCGTCCGCGCCACTTCCGTCAGGTCACGCGCGAATTTCTTCAGCGCATCATAACGGTCCTCCGCGCCGGCGGTGTCGGCTGAACGGCCACCACGCAGCGCATTAATCGCGGCGTTTAGCCCCTCGGCTGTGATGGCAGCACTGGCCAAAGCCTTACCTGCAGTGGTGGTTGAGGCCAGCGCAAGCGCGAGCAACAGCCGTTCAACGGTCACATAGCTGTCGCCAGCCTTTTGCGCGACCCGTTCGGCGGAATCGAGAACACGCACGGCATCATTATCAAGCCCGGGCGTATGTTGCGCGCCGCCGCCGGACACCGCAGGCACCTTCGCCAACGCTGCGTCGGTCTCGCGCAAGGCGGTAGCGGCATCGCCTCCAGCGGCCTTGATAAGGCCAGACGCCATGCCCTGTTCGTCTTCCAGCAAGGCTTTGAGGAGATGCTCAGGCCCAATACGCTGATGGCTCATACGAATGGCCACGGTCTGCGCGCTTTGCAGAAAACCCTTGGCCCGGTCGGTGAATTTATCGAGGTTCATGCGCTATTTCCTAAATGTCGATGGAGCCTTTGTGGACAAAGGCCCCATCCCTATTCAGAATGTAGTGCGCCATTTCTGCAACACAAGTGCTGCGGCCATTCGCCGGAAATGCGCCGCCGCCGATATTATTTCCAGTTGCGGGCAAGCGCGTCTAGCAATTGCACGCCCCAGCCCGATGCGCCCTTTGGCGTCACTGGCCCAGACCTATCCGCCCAGTTGACGCCTGCAATATCAAGGTGCGCCCAAGGAATATTTTTATCGACGAAGAAGCCAACGAAGGTGGCGCCAAGACCTGCGCCGGGGCCGCCGCCTTCAACGACGTTTTTAATGTCGGCAATGTCGGATTTCATATCATCGAGATAGTTTTTGTGCAGCGGCATCCGCCACACATCTTCACCCGTTGCGGCGCCCGCTGCGGTAACCGCTGCAGCCAATTTGTCATCACGGCTGAATAGGCCAGCATATTCGTCGTTCAGGGCGCTAACAATGGCGCCCGTGAGCGTTGCCATGTTTACCAAAGCGGCTGGTTTTTTATGGGTTACAACATATTCATTGGCGTCCGCCATTACCAAGCGGCCTTCGGCGTCGGTGTTGAGGATTTCAATGGTCTTGCCGCTCATCGTGCGGACGACGTCGCCCGGACGCTGCGCATTGCCGCCGGGCATATTTTCGGACAGTGCGGCAACGCCGATGACGTTCACCGATGCCTTTGACTTTGCGAGCGACAAGACAGCGCCCATGATGCTGGCTGCACCGGACATGTCTGACTTCATTTCCCACATGCCCGCGCCGGGCTTGAGCGATGTTCCGCCGGAGTCAAAGGTAATCCCCTTGCCAACCATCGCCAAGGGCGCAGCATCGCCAGCGCCGCGATATTCGACGATCATCATCCGCGATGGACGGCGCGAACCTTGGCCCACGCCAAGTATCGTCCCCATGCCCAATTTGCGCATCATCGGCTCGTCTAGAACGTCGATTTTGACGTTCGCTGTGTTGCCAAATGCGGCGCGGACACGCTCCACAAAGGTTTCGGGATAGATGACATTGGCAGGTTCAGCCGCCAGATCGCGTGACAAGGAAACGCCCTCGACTAAGGCCGAATGGCGCGACTTCCATAAGGCCTCTGCGCTGCCTGCATCGCTGCTGACGATGGTCACAGGGTTTGTAGGCGGCGTTTTGCGGTCAACGGTTTTGTAGCGATCGAACCGATATTGGCCCATGGCATAGCCCAACGCGGCAGTGGCGGCTTCGTCTGAGTTGAAGCCGCCTGTGATCGTCACGGGCTGGGCTTCATCGCGCAAATCCTGTGCGGCTTTGCCCGACGCGTTGCGGACATGGGCGATGCGGTCGCCTTCCTCGCCAACGCCGCTCAATATAATGCGGGAATAACTGCCAATGCCACGCAGCGACAATGAACTGCCCTCTTTGCCTTCAAATTTTGCCGAAGCGATGGCTGCGTTCAATGCTTGCGCGGTTGCGGCATCGACTACATTGCCTGGCAAGGTCGCGTTGCGCATCAAGATCACGAGCGCACCCGATGTTGGCGCCGTTGTCGCAAAATTAATGGGTCGTGTCTGCGAATGCGCGGCTGTTGATGGTGCCACACCCGATCCAATGACATCGGCCTGCGCAAATGCGGGGGTGATTGCTGTGCTTGCCAGTGCAAGGGCTAAGAGGCTGCGAAACATACAGGGACTTTCCTTTCCGTAAATCTTGGTTATGCCGGATATGTAAGCAAATGGACCGATGTGACAAGGTCTCATTGCAGGGAGAAAATGATGCGTAAATTTTTATGGGCGTCTTTGGCGATTGTCGGTGTGGTAGCGGGCGCAGGTGCGTTGTGGGAGCCATTGGCAGCAACGGAATATGAAACCGCCAAGCGGACCTATGATGCCGAGATTGTGCGCGACGAATATGGCGTACCGCATATCAATGGCGCGACCGATGCGGACACGGCTTATGGTCTTGCCTACGCGCACGCCGAAGATGATTTTGCGACGATAGAAGATGTCGTGGCGATGACACGCGGCCGTTACGGCGCGTTGGCTGGCTCTGACGGGGCGAAGGTCGATTATGTCATGCATCTATTGGGCGCGCGGGAAACTGCTGAAAAGCGCTACATGGAATTGTCGCCAGAGGTACGCGCAGTGGCCGAAGCTTATGCCGCTGGGCTTAATTATTATGTATCGAAGCATCCGGGCGAAGTGCGCCTGTCGAAACTGTTTCCGGTCACTGGACAGGACATCGTCACCGGCTTTGTTCTGCGCGCGCCATTTTTCTATGGCCTTGATGGTGCAATCGGTGCGCTGACCGAAGGCAAGCCGCAGCCCAAAGAGAGCGCTGCGCCCATGACGCCAATCGGGCGCGATCCCGAAATGAACGGGTCCAATGCCTTTGCCCTCGCGCCAAAGCGTATGGCCGATGGTAAGACCTGGCTGATTTCCAATTCGCACCAGCCTTATGAAGGGCAAGTTGCATGGTATGAGGCCGTGACCCATTCGGGCGAAGGCCTTGATATGGCGGGCGCATTGTTCCCGGGATCGCCCTTCGTGCTGCTGGGGCATAACCGCCACCTTGGCTGGACCAACACGGTCAATCGCCCAGACCTGATTGATGTCTATAAATTGGTGATGAACGATGCGGGCGACAAATATCGTTATGATGGCAAGTGGCTGCCGCTAAATTCAAAGCGTGTCTGGTTGCCCGTTAAGTTCGGGCCTTTCAATCTGCCCGTGCCACAGACATTGTATCGCTCGGTCCATGGTCCGGTTATCAAGAATGATAAGGGCTATTTCGCCATCCGCTATGCGGGCATCGACAGCGTGAAGGTCGTCGAGCAATATTACCGCAATACCAAGGCAACGAATTGGGATGAGTGGACCAAGTCCATGTCGATTGGCGGGATCCCTGCCACCAACTTCATCTATGCCGACAAAACCGGCCGCGTTGCCTATATTTACAATGCGCTCTTCCCTGATCGCAAACCGGGCTATGATTACACCAAGCAGCTTCCGGGCGACACGTCCGCTGCCATGTGGTCCGGCCCTGTCGGCTTTGACCGCTATCCCAAGATTGTCGATCCAGCATCGGGCTTTGTCCAGAACGCGAATAACACGCCGTTTCTGGCGGCTGGTCCGGGTTCGGAAATGAAGCCGGCGGATTATTCGCCATATTTGGGCATCGAACGTGGCATGACCAACCGGGGCCTGCGCGCAACCGAGCTGTTGGCGGCGGATAGGTCAATCACGCCGGAAGAGCTGCTCGCGATCAAGATGGACATGACTTACAGCAAACAAAGCTGGGTCGGGCCATGGATGGCGTCCTTTGCCGCGCTTGACCTGAAAGATGCGCCGGAGCTTGCCAAGGCGCAAAAGCTGTTGGCCAGTTGGGATTGGTCAAGCGATGGCAAGGGCGACGCAGACGCATTGGCTGAAAGGATCATTCGTTTTGGTGCACGTCTGAACTGGCGTGGTGACCCAATGCCCGATCCCCGCAGTACGCTTCAGGAAGCGGTTGATGAATTCAAGAAGCGCTTTGGCAGAATTGACCCGCAGCTTGGCGATATCCAGAGGCTGCGGCGCGGCAATGTCGACTTGCCGATGTTCGGCGGAAGCGATGCCCTGCGCGCGACGACGATGTGGGATGCTGACCAAGCCGATGGCAAGGTCCGCGTCCGGCATGGCGACAGCTACATCATGCTGATCCGCTGGGACAAAAATGGCGGCGTTATATCGGAATCCATCCAGCCATATGGTGCGGCAACCACGCGGCCCGACTCGCCGCATTACACCGACCAGATGAAGCTGTTTGTCGCGGGCAAATATAAGCCCGTCCATTTCGAATGGGCCGACGCCGTGAAGCATGCAAAGCGCCGTTATCGGCCCTGAACGGCGTTTGTCGAAAATGTGCAGCCGCCAGATTGTGTTTGTCCGTTTTAGCACTATCTCTGGCGGCAGTAAAAATATCTTTGGGAGCATATCATGATCCGTAAATTGACCCTCGCGCTTATGTTGTCTGGTTCGGTGTTGGCCGCGCAGGCACCCGCATTTGCGCAAACCGCAGCACCCGTTTCAAAGCTGGTGGAGGCCGTGAATATTCCGCATGAGAAATTCACGCTCGACAACGGCCTGACGGTGTTGGTGCATGAAGACCGCAAAGCGCCGATCGTCGCGGTTTCCATCTGGTATGGCGTAGGGTCAAAGAATGAGCCCAAAGGCAAAACGGGCTATGCCCATTTGTTCGAACATATCATGTTCAACGGCAGCGAAAACGCGCCGGGCGACTATTTTGAATATACCAAGAAAATCGGCGCCACCGACTTGAACGGAACGACATGGCTCGACCGGACGAACTATTTCCAGACCGTGCCGACGACTGCGCTGGAATCTGCGTTATTCCTCGAAAGCGACCGCATGGGCTATTTGCTCAATGCTGTTTCCAAGGAAAAGCTCGACAACCAGATCGGCGTTGTTTCGAACGAAAAGCGTCAGGGCGACAATCAGCCATTTGGACTGGTCGATTACAAGCGCTCGGAAACCTTGTTCCCCGTTGGTCACCCTTATCATCATGACACCATTGGCAGCTTGGAAGATCTGTCGGCGGCGTCGCTGGATGACATGAAGAACTGGTTCATCGACCATTATGGCCCAAATAATGCGGTGCTCGTGCTGGCAGGCGATATCAACGCCGCGCAAGCCAAACCGCTCGTTGAAAAATGGTTCGGCAGCATTAAGCGCGGCAAAGATGTTGCGCCCGTCAACGCGCCTGTGCCCACGCTGGAAAAGCCGGTTAAAATCGTGATGAAGGACAAGGTTCCGACCACACGTATTTATCGCAACTGGGTGGTGCCGGGATTGGCCGACCCTGATGCAAATGCGTTATACATTGGTATGAGCGCGCTTGGCGGCCTGTCCAGCTCACGTCTGGACAATATCCTTGTGCGTCAGGAACAAAGCGTCGTGGGCGTTTCGGCATATCTGATCCCGTTCATGCACGGCAGCCTGATTAACATTCAAGCGGATGTGAAGCCCGGCGGTGATGCCGATGCGGTTGCCAAGCGGCTGGATGAAATATTGGCCGATTACATCGCCACGGGCCCAACCGCTGAGGAAGTGCAGCGCGTAGCCGCTAGCAATATTGCCCAGCAAATCGATGGCCTTGAACAGGTTGGCGGATTCGGCGGAAAGGCCGTCGCGCTTGCCGAAGGTCAGCTTTATGTGGGCGACTCGAATTTCTACAAGAAAGAGTTGGAGCGTCTCGCCACGACAAAGCCCGAAGCTGTAAAGGCAGCGATGCAAAAATGGCTTACCCGCCCCGTGCTCGAAATTCGCGTCGAGCCAGGCGAGCGTGAGGTGTATAAGGAAGTGGCCGCCGGATCGGGCAGCCGCACCGGCACGCTGACATCGCCTGCTTTTTACGCGCCCCCCGGAACCGAAGATATGCTTGTGTCTGCGCCTTTGGCGTTTCAAGACCGCAGCAAATTCCCAGAGCCAACCGGCACGCCATCGCTGGATTTCCCGACCGTTGAGGAAACAACGCTTGGCAATGGTATCAAGGTTTTCTTCGCACGGCGGGCCGCTGTACCAACGGTCCGCGTCGCGGTCAGTTTCAACGCGGGCTATGCGGCTGATCCAGCAGACAAGCGCGGTATCGCGTCGATGATGTCGACGATGATGTTGGAAGGTACACAGACCCTCACATCGACCAAGCTTGCGGAAACCGAAGAGAAATTGGGCGCTGACGTCAATGTTGGATCGTCGCTTGACCGGACGGTTGCAAGCCTGCGTGCGGTAAAACCAAATTTGGGTCTGTCGCTCGACCTTTTGGCCGATGTGATTAAAAATCCGGCCTTCGCAACCAATGAGCTGGAGCGTGTCCGCATTCAGCAACTGACGCGGATCAAGTCGGAAAACAACCAGCCGCAGGGCATTGCCGTGCGCCGCATGCCGCCATTGCTGTACGGAAATGCACATCCTTATGGCGGGCCGCAAACGGGTAGCGGCTATGCCGAAACGGTGGCAACCATCACGCGTGCCGATGTCGCCAATTTCCACCAGTCATGGATACATCCGGCAAAAGCGGAAATCTTTGTCGTCGGCGATACCACGCTGAAAGAAATCAAGCCGATGTTGGAGCAGCGCTTTGGCAAGTGGAAGCCAACAGCGCCCGCTGCACCGGCGAAGAATTTCTCTGCGGCCATCCCTGCGCCGCAATCCAAGATTCTGCTGATTGACCGGCCAAATTCGCCACAGTCGCTGGTCCTGGCCGGCGTCGTGCTGGATGCAAAGGGATCGGACGATTTGCTGACCCTGCGCGCAGCGAACGAGGTTTTCGGCGGTGACTTCCTGTCGCGTATCAATATGGACCTGCGCGAAACCAAGGGTTGGTCTTATGGCGTGCGCAGCCAAGTAAATGGCGCGGAAGACCGCGTGCCATTTTATATGTTTGCGCCAGTCCAAACCAATCAGACAGGACCATCGGTCAAGGTTTTGATTGACCAGTTAAATGACTTTAACGGTGCAAAGCCGGTTACTGCGGAAGAACTGGAAAAGACCATCAAGGGCAATGTGCTTGAACTGCCGGGCAGCTATGAACAGTCGTCTGCGGTTCTGGGGCAAATGCAGTCCGATCGTTTGAACAAGCGTTCATTCGATTATGCCGAAACACTGGCGGGCAAATATAACGCCCTGACCGCCAAGGCGCTGAACGACGAAATGCGCGCAAAGGTTGATCCGTCCAAAATTACATGGCTGGTCGTGGGCGATGCCGCCAAGGTGAAGCCACAGCTTGAAGCACTTGGATTGCCAATTGAAATGGTAACCGAAGCTGCTAACACCACTGCCAGTAAAACAACCAAGTAAGGAGCAAGAATATGGCAGCAGTTGATGGCCAATGGGACGTAACAATCAAAAGCCCAATGGGTGACCAAAAGGCCGTTTTGACCGTCAATAGCGACGGCGGCAGCTTTTCGGGCAACATGTCGGGTGGCCTTGGTGCAATGGAAATTGCCAATGGCACCGTCGATGGTGACACCTTGAGCTGGGGCATGGACATCACTGTTCCAATGCCAATGCATCTTGATGCTACCGCAACCGTTGCGGGCGATGCTATCACTGGTGAAGTAAAGGCTGGTGCCTTTGGTTCGATGGGCCTTTCGGGCACACGTAAGTAAATTACAATCGGGGCCGGTCTCCGCGCCCTGAATTGAGACAAATGGCCGTCTGCCCTTTGGGGCGGGCGGCCTTGTTCTATTGTGGCTGAGTGCTACTATGTCGATCGGCGGCGTTTCTCCCGACTCGCTAAACAGGCAGGAGCCTTGGCATGAACCAGATCGCATCCACATCGCAGAGTCGTATGTCGTCATTGCGCTGGGCGTTGATTATCATTCCGCTCACCATGTTTCTTGGGTTTCTCTCTGGTACCATGTCAGGGTCAACCGCCGACAACGCGTGGTATCAAGCTTTGATTAAACCAGATATTCAGCCCCCGGGCTGGGTGTTCGGTGTGGTTTGGCCGACATTATATGTGATGATGGGGCTCGCGCTTGCGATGGCGCTCCATGCGCGTGGCACGCGGGTCCGCACTGTTGCGATTGGCCTGTTCCTGTTGCAATTTGTGATCAACCTCAGCTGGTCGCCCTTGTTTTTTGGACAGCATGAAGTGACGGCTGCGTTTTTCATCATCCTTGTGATGCTGGGTGTCGCTATTGCTACAACCTTCGCATTTGCGCGCGTTCGCAAGGCTGCGGCCTGGTTGATGGTGCCTTATTTGGTGTGGATTAGCTTCGCCGCGATACTGAATTTTCAGATCGATCAGTTGAATCCTGATGCAGAAAGCCTTTACGTGCCCGCTAAGAGTTCCCAGATAGGCAAAAGCGGTTAATCTCCCGACCGCAATGGAGTGAATGACATGCAAAGCGAAAAGCGCATTTTTGATGATTTGGCCAAGGTACTGAATGGCGTTGCCGGAACAGTCGCTGGCATGGGCCGCGAAGCCGAAGCGAGCATGCGTGACCGCGCCCGCGAATGGGCCGCCGGTCTGGACCTCGTGTCGCGCGAAGAATTTGATGCGGTGAAAACACTCGCGGCCAATGCCCGCGCCGAAGCCGATGCGCTTGGCAAAAGGGTGGCTGCGTTGGAAGCCGCGCTTAAGGCAAAAGGCGGCGCTGCGCCCGCAAAGGCCAAGCCTTCCAAATAAGTTCATAATCCGTCCGGTTTGAACTTTTCCACAGTCGGCCCACAAGCTTGTGTTGCGCAGCGTCGCAAGTTGCTTGCGCGCGAGTCAGTCAAGAGGCAGACTCGCTGACATCATAACAGGCGCAATTTTATGCACGACGCAGACGAACAATATGAGCAATTTGAACGGGACGAATCCGCGCCCGTAGACATGCTCGCCGCATTGTTCGAAGCGCGTGGCTGGTCGTTCGAGCTTGAGGGCGAGGACGAGATTACCGCCGAGTATAAGGGCAGCTGGGCCAGCTACCAGATCCGCGCGATCTGGCGTGAAGATGAAATGCGCTGCAGCTTATCATCTTGCCGGATATAACCGTACCCGTGGACAAGCGCGCGAGCGTGTACACGGCGCTCGGCCTTATCAATGAACAATTGTGGCTTGGCCATTTCGACATGTGGTCCGCGAACGGCATATTGTTGTTCCGCCATGGCAGTTTGATGGCGCCCAATGGGTTGTTGGGTGTGGATCAGGCACAAACCATCATCGACGTCGCGATTGACGAATGCGAACGTTTCTACCCGGTGTTCCAGTTCATCATCTGGGGCGACAAATCACCCGAAGAAGCCATCGCCAGCGCACTCATCGATACGCATGGTGAAGCGTAACGTCAGGCCGCGCCCTCGCGTTTGGCTTTAATCAGATAGTGCATATGGCCCATGGCGATGGGCTTATCCCGATCATCCTGCCACGCGCGGGCCTCGACATTGGCCATCGTGCGGCCAAGCCGCGTGACTTCACCCACGGCATAGGTCATCTGGCTGAGGCCGCCGCGCATGAAATCGACCGTGACATTGACTTGCTTAATGGCGGAATCGCTCCCCTTCGCCTGTAACGCGCGGTGCACGGCGGCGATGGCCGCGATTTCCAGCAATCCGGATATGGCGCCGCCATGCAGATACCCAGGGCGACCTTGCACACGGTCGGCAAAGGGCATGCCGATCACAGGCACGCCGTCGATTTCGTCGACGATCGTCATGTCCAAGGCTTGGGCATAAGGCGGCAGAGCAATTGGGCTGTCGGT
>JAJTEF010000005.1 GCA_021300355.1 Sphingomonadaceae bacterium
TGCTGTTGGTTTCAATCGCCCGGTTGCTTGTTTCGTCGACTTTGTAATGGCAATGCGCGCCATTGGGACCCGTGGCGGAAATCGTGTCAAACGACAGATCGTGCAGCATGCCGGTATCTTGGCGGAAGGATTTCAACCGCGCCGCAGCCGACAATTCGTCCAGCCCGCCCTTATGGGCCGTTTCGCCCATCCAATGCAGGAAGCGGCTAAGCGCTGCGCCGTCACGCGCTTGCGCCGCACGATGGCCGGCTTGCTCGACATGGTTTTTAACGGCCTTTGGCAAAATTGTCGGGTCGCGCGCTTCGACGAGCGTTGCCCCGCCATCCTTCAGTGCCCCGAATATCGCCGCGACGGCACGATCCGGATCCACGGCGATGCGTTTGCCGTTCATGGCTTTCAATGCAGGGACAAACTCCTCCGGGGTGCGCAAGCGCACGGCATTGCCCAAATGCGCGCGGACGTCATCGCCGACCTTTTCCGGGGCAACAAACAGGTCTGCCGTGCCATCGGCATGGGCGAGCACAAAGCTGAGCGCCACGGGCGTATTTGCCACATCGGAGCCACGGACATTCAGGAGCCATGCCACCGAATCGAGTGCAGAAATCACCGTGCTGTCCAAACCATTCGCCGTCAGCCATTCGGCAACTGCTGCGCGTTTCTCGGCGCTGCTTTGTCCGGCAAAACGGTCGTCATGGACCATGAGCTTGGCGTCGCTTTTGCCGGGCTGGTCCGCCCATACGGCATCAATCGGGTTGCTTTTGACCGCGACCAATTCTGCGCCTTTGGCTTTTAACGCCACGGTCGCGCTTTCGACCCAACCCTTGGTATGCACCCATGCGTCATAACCGATGCGCGCGCCTGCGGGGGTATGTTCCTTCAACCAATCAGAAATGCTCGTCTGCGGCACGCCAACATATTGCCAGTTGTTGCCGTCCACCTGCTCGCGCACCTGAAGCGTGTAGCGTCCGTCGGTGAAGATAGCCGCCTCTTCCGACAGAACCACGGCAGAGCCTGCAGACCCGCCAAAGCCAGTCAGCCAGCCAAGACGTTGCGCATAGTCCCCGACATATTCGGACATATGTTCATCGCAAATCGGAACGACGAATCCGTCGAGGTGATCTTTTTTCAGTTGGACGCGCAAGGCATTAAGGCGGGCTTCGTAGGTGGACATCTTGGACTTCCGTTCATATGGTTGTGCAGACCATATAAGCGAGGAAGTCTTCTCATGAAAGCACTGCTCCCACTCATTGCTGCGATTGGTGCGATATCCGCGCCTGCATTTGCCCAGAAAGACATTATGACTGAAAAAACCGCCGGTGAAATCAAGCCCCCAGTTGCTGAAAAGCGCACGCACAGTGCCATGTGGCACGGGGTTATAATTACCGATAATTATCACTGGCTACGCGATTCGGGTTATCCGACGATCGACAACACAGAGATACTCGCGCATCTGAATGCCGAGAACGCTTATTTCGAAGCGCAGATGGCGCCGCAAGCGCAGCTGACCGAAACCATTTTTCAGGAAATGAAAGGCCGCGTCAAAGAAGACGATAGCTCGGTCCCGCAAAAGGATGGCGACTATATCTATTGGTCAAAATTCGAAGAAGGCGCGCAATATCGCAAGCATTATCGCAAGGCGGTTGCCGGCGGCGCCGATCAGCTCATCCTCGACGAAAATATACTCGCCAAGGGCAAGGCCTATTTCCGCCTTGGTGCTGCAGAGATCAGCCCCGACGGCAAAATATTGGCTTATGCTTACGACGATAACGGGTCGGAACGGTTTGACCTGCATTTCCGCAATTTGGAAACCGGCGAAAAATTGCGCGACATCATCCCCGGCACATTGTCGGGCATTGTCTGGTCATCGGACAGCAAAGGCGTTGTCTATGGCCTCGCCAATGAAAACTGGCGCACCGACAATGCGTGGTACCACCGAATCGGCGACGAGCTGACCAAAGCGAAGTTGCTTTATAAAGAACAGGACATCGGCTTTGGTGTCGGCGTCGGTCTGACCGCCCAAGAGGATTGGATCGTCATTGGTACGGGCGACAATGTCACGAGCGAAGTGCGGCTGGTCCCCGCCAGCGACCCCACTGCAACACCGATCATGGTGTCCCCACGCAAGACGGGACGCCAATATAGCGTCGATGTCCGCGATGGTATGCTGTATGTTTTGACCAACGATGATCATGTGAACTTCCGCGTCGCGACCGCCAGCATGAAGGCACCGGGCGATTGGAAAACGCTGATTGCCGGGTCTGACCGCCATTATTTAACGGGGCTGTCGCTGTTCAAAAATTTCTATGTGACCGAAGGCCGCATCGATGGCCTCGATCAAGTTGAAATCCGCGATTATGCAGATGCCAACAAGGTGCAGCCAATCAAATTTCCCGAAGCCAGCTATGATGCGGGCCTTGGCGATAACCCTGAATATGATGTGACGAAGCTTCGGCTGGGTTATGAATCGATGGTCACGCCCGACACGGTGTTTGATTATAATCTGGCCGATGGCCGCTTGGAAACATTGAAGGTTCAGGAAATCCCCAGCGGATATGATCCTGCGCAATATGTTACCGAACGCGTGATGATCACGGCGCGCGATGGTGCCAAGGTGCCGGTGTCCATCCTGACCAAAAAGGGTTTCAAAAAAGACGGCAGCCAGCCGCTGCATCTATATGCTTATGGCGCCTATGGTTACGCGATGCCGCCCGGCTTTAGCGCCAACCGGCTGTCGATGGTCGATCGTGGCTTTGCTTATGCCATCGCGCATATTCGCGGCGGCGACGACCTTGGCTATCAATGGTATCTGGATGGTAAGCTGACCAAGCGGACCAACACGTTCAACGACTTTGTCGATGCGGCGAAAGGCCTGATCGATTTGGGCTTTACCGGCAAAGGCAAAGTGACCGCAAGCGGCGGTTCGGCTGGCGGTGAATTGATGGGCGCAGTGGTCAATCAGGCACCTGAATTGTTTGGCGCGGTTGTCAGCCATGTGGCCTTTGTCGATGTGCTCAACACGATGCTCGACAAGGATCTGCCCCTGACGCCGGGCGAATGGCCCGAATGGGGCAACCCAATCACCGACAAGGCCGCATTCGACTATATCCGCAGCTACAGCCCGTATGACAATGTCGCGGCAAAGGCTTACCCGCCAATGCTGTGGACCGCTGGATTGAATGACCCGCGCGTGACCTATTGGGAACCTGCAAAGATGGTCGCCAAGCTGCGCGATATGAAGACAGATGACAATGTGTTGCTGCTCAAAACCAACATGGGCGCTGGCCATGGCGGCAAGTCTGGACGGTTTGAGCGGTTGCGCGAAAATGCTGAAGAGGCTGCGTTCATCATTTGGCAAATGGGGATGGCATCATCACAAAAGTGACCCCATTCACGCGCATATTTACCGCGCAACCAGATGACATTGACGAGCTTGGCCATGTCAACAACGCCGTCTGGGTGCGGTGGATTCAGGACATGGCGACATCGCATTGGCAGGCAGTTGCCGCGCCTGAACATATCGCCGCCTATTTCTGGGTCGTGACCCGGCACGAGATTGATTATCGCGGCAATGTCGGCCCCGGCGAGAGCGTGACCGCCAATACTTGGATCGAAAGCGAACCAAAGGGTGCGCAATTCGACCGGCGGGTCGATTTTGTCGATGCCGCGGGCAAGGTCATTGTGCGGGCCAATACGACTTGGGCGATGATTGATAAAGCGACCGGGCGATTGGTACGCGTGCGGCCCGAGGTGTCAGCGCCGTTTATGGGTGTTGATCATTAGGGTCAGGACCTAGGTCGCCCTGGGCATGATATGCCGGAATATCGATGGAACGATAGGCGCGTTAAAAATCGACCGCCACGCCCTTCAATTCCCAATCACCATAGCGCACGGGGTCCAGTCGTTCCGCATCTGGCTCGGGTTCGCGATCAACCGCTTTCGGTGCCGGCACGGGCGGGCTTTTCGACAAATAATCGGGTGCTTTGACATGTGAAGGGCGCGTGCCCATGAAGTTTCTCCTTCGATAGCGCGTGGTTAATCCCTACATCGGTGCAGATGCACCCGTTTGCAAGGTGAAGCTGCGCATGGGCCTGACATCGAACCGCTCTTCCCTTGTTTGGCGCAGACGCCTAGTGCGCTTTGCATGACTGAAGAAATTTCCGGACTTCCGACCCGCCGCGCCGCATTGCGGTTACTTGATACCGTTATGCGCATGGGCACACCGTTGGAACAAGCGACGGCAAATGCGACCAAAGGGCTGTCGCCGCCGGACCGCGCACTCGCCATCGCCATTGCGCAAGAAACGCTGCGCTGGTCGGTGGATCTTGACCAATTGATTGACAGCAAAACCAAACAGCCGCTGCCGGATGATGCCAAGGCACGCATGGTATTGCGGCTGGCGCTGGCGCAAATATTGCGGCTGGGCACGCCCGCCCATGCCGCGATTGCGACCGCACTGCCGCTGGTTGATGGCGGACCACGGCGGCTGGTGCATGGCGTGTTGGGGTCGCTCTTGCGCACCGAAGCCACGCTGCCCGATCTGCCGTCGCTGCCAGAGGCAGTGATGATGCGCTGGCATCCGGTATGGGGCGACGCTATGATTGCAGGCGCACAGGCCGCATTGTCAGAACCGCCCCCGCTTGATCTTGCCTTACGCGATGCGACGGCCACGCAGGCGTGGGCAGAACGGCTGGGCGGCGTCAGCCTGATGCCCGGGCATGTCCGCTTGCTGCGCGGGACCGCCATTGAAGAATTGGATGGCTATGACGAAGGCGCATGGTGGGTGCAGGATCTCGCTGCCAGCCTGCCGGCGCGCTTGCTGGGCAACGGGCAGGGCAAAAGGGCCCTCGATTTATGTGCAGCCCCCGGCGGCAAGACCATGCAGCTTTCGGCTGCGGGTTTTACCGTGACCGCGCTGGATAACAGTGCCCGGCGCATGGACCGGCTGATGGCCAATCTGGAACGCACACAATTAAATGCTGAGCGGGTGAATGCCGACGTCATGGAATGGAAACCGGCGCAGTTGTTTGATGCCATATTGCTGGATGCGCCATGCAGTGCGACGGGCACGATGCGGCGCCATCCCGATGTGCTGCAGCGCATTGACCTGAAAGCGATCAACAATCTGGCAGCGATTCAAAGCGCCATGCTGGACCGTGCGGCGCAATGGTTGAAGCCCGGCGGCACCTTGGTCTTCGCGACCTGTTCACTTGAACCGCATGAGGGCGAGGCGCAGGCAGAGGCATTTCTTGCGCGGCAGCCGGAATATACAACCTTAATGGCGACCGCGGACGAATTGCCAGCGGGCGTCGTTGCCAATTCACATGGCCATGTCCGCACCATGCCCCCCATGCTTGCCGATCAGGGCGGCCTTGACGGATTTTTCGTGGCGCGGTTCTTGCGGGCTGGTTAAGGTACAAAAAACACCGAAGCCCTGAGCCGTCAGCGCGCAAGCGCTGGCGAAAAGTCGAAGGGCGGCTATCGTTTGCAAAGCGCCCTTCGACGGACGCACCCGCAAAGCGGATGCTGCTCAGGGCTACGCTATGATCGGAGGGTAAGACATTGACAGCGCCAACACTCACGACCGAACGGCTCTCTATCGAACCCATGACGCGCGCGCATTGGGAAGATTATGCGGCGGCCTGGGCTGACCCACGCATGACGGCGTTTATTGGCGGCGAGCCGCGTAGCCGCAATACAAGCTGGACAAAAATGCTTCAGGGCATCGGCATGTGGTCGCTGTTCGGATACGGCTATTGGGCCTTTGTCGAGCGCGAGAGCGGACGCTTTGTGGGCAATGGCGGGCTCGCGCAATTTGAACGCGGCATCAGCGATCTCGAAGGCTTTCCCGAGGCTGGCTGGGCGTTTACGCCCGATGCCTGGGGAAAGGGTTACGCGACCGAGGCGATGATCGCTATATTTGGCTGGGCAGACGCAACGAACTTGGGCGAAATCCGCTGCATCATCGACCGCGGCAACGCAGCTTCGCATAATGTCGCAGCGAAGCTGGGCCTCATCAAATTTGCGGAGTCACATGATGTCATCGGTGACCTGTTCGTTTACCGCCGTGAGCCGCGCCAAAGCGTGCGATAAGCTGTGTATAACGCCGTCCGCTCGCTTGCCCATGCGCGGTCCAGCGTCTAAACGCAAAATATGACCAGCCCTGTCCGCATTGCACCATCGATTTTGTCCGCTGACTTTGCCCGATTGGGAGAAGAAGTGCGGGCCATTGATGCCGCCGGATGTGACTGGATCCATGTCGATGTCATGGACGGGCATTTTGTCCCCAACATCACCATTGGCCCTGCTGTCGTAAAGGCGCTTCGCCCACACAGCGCAAAGCCGTTTGATGTGCATTTGATGATTTCGCCGGTCGACCAATATGTGCAGGATTTTGCAGAGGCCGGCGCGGATATTATTTCATTCCATCCCGAAGCCGGGCCGCACCCCCATCGCACCGTGCAGTTGATCAAGTCGCTGGGTAAAATGGCGGGTATCGTGCTCAACCCGCACACGCCGGCCAAAATGCTGGATTATCTTATCGACGACATCGACCTTGTGCTGGTGATGAGCGTCAACCCCGGTTTTGGTGGCCAGAGCTTCATTTCAAGCCAGCTGCGCAAAATTGAAGCCATTCGCAAGATGATCGACAAAACAGGCCGCGATATCCGGTTGGAAGTTGACGGCGGCATCACAACGCAAACGGCGCCACTGGCGATTTCGGCAGGGGCGGACACTTTGGTTGCTGGAACCGCGACCTTCAAGGGTGGCGCGGGCCAATATGCGGCCAATATTTTGGCGCTGAGGGGTGAATGACTGACGGCGATGAAGACGACAATGGGCAACGGCAAACGGCGTTGATCGTCAGGCCCCAAGGCGCGGGCCAAAATCTTCTCGAGCGGCTTTCTCTCGAATTTTACAAGTTAACATGGCGCACGCCGCTGCATAGCGGCAGGCTCACGGGCAAGGTTCCCATGCGCTTGCTTACGGTGCCGAACGATCCCCTAAAAGGCGATGCCGGGCGCGGGCAGGCGCTGCGCATGGGCAAATTCCATTATCAGGGTTTTGAACAGGCGTTCGACGGGTTGGATTATGACAAGCTCGCGCTTCAGCCGTCGCTGACCGACTATATTCACCGATTTGATTGGCTGCGTGATTTGTCCGCGGCGACCAATCGCGGCGAAGGTGCGCCGGTCGCAGCGCAAATTGCCGATGCATGGTTGCTGGCCAATGGCATGAAGACGCGCGAGCCGGCATGGCGCGTTGACAATTGTGCGTGGCGCTTGATGAACATGGCAGCGGGATCGCCGTTTCTGCTTAGCAGTGCGGACCCCATTTACCGTGCGCGCGTCATCAATCATTTCGCCCGGGTTGCGCGCCATCTCGATCAAACAGCCCCGCGTGCACAAAGCCATTTCGGCAAGACGGTGGGCTGGGCAGGCGTCGTCGCGGCATCGCTTTTGTTGCCAGAGGGCAAGGTGCGCCGCGCCGTTGGCGAGAACGGTTTGGCTGAATCACTGCGGGCGACCATTTTCCCCGACGGCGGCGTGGTGTCGCGTTCGCCTGTTCAGCTTATGGAATTGATCGGCCTGCTCAGCCTGCTCAAGCAATGCTATGCGGCGCGCAGCGAGATGGTGCCTGTCTTCCTGCTCGAAGCGCTCGGACGGGCCGTGCCCGCGTTGCTTGGCCTTACCCATGCCGATGGCGGTCTTGGCGCGTGGCAAGGGTCAGCGCATATGGGTGCCGAGCATATCGATGCGCTGGTGGCCGCCAGCGAAGTGCGCGCGCGACCACATCGCCAAGCGCTCGATTGGGGTTATCAGCGCGTTTCTGCGGGCAAGTCCGTGCTGCTGCTCGATGCAGGTCCCCCGCCGCTGGCGCGTCAGTCCGCGTCAGGCTGTGCCTCAACGCTTGCGTTTGAATTGTCGCACGGTGGGCAGCGCGTGATTGTAAACTGCGGTGGCGCGGCGCTTGTCGGTGCAACGATACCGGCTGCGTTGGCACGCGGGCTTCGGACCACGGCGGCGCATTCGACATTATGCGTGAATGACACCAACTCGACGGCCATCCTGCCCAGCGGTCAGCTCGGCAAAGGTGTTGTCGAAGTGGGGCTTGAGCGCCGCGATATTGATCAGGCGACGCGTATTGAGGCAAGCCATGACGGTTACGTCCGAACCTTTGGTTATAGCCACTCGCGATTGTTGATCCTGCGTTCCGATGGCATGGATCTGCGCGGAGAAGACACTTTGGTCCCTCAGGGCAAGCCAAAAGAAGGCGTGCCGGTGCATATCCGTTTCCACCTTGGACCAGAAATCGAAATCGTCGCTTCCGACAGTCCACAAGCGGTGTTTTTGCGGATGGCCAACGGCAGCAATTGGGCATTTATGGCATCTGACGGTCAATTATCTGTGGATGACAGTCTTTGGGTTGACCAAAATGGTCGTCCCCACTCCACCCGCCAACTTGTGATTGCCACGGACACTGGTACAGGCGGCCTCACCATCGGCTGGCAGCTCCGCCATTTAGGATAAATTTATGCAAGACGTCATCATTAAGCGTGCCCTATTGTCCGTTTCGGACAAGGCGGGATTGGTTGAACTTGGACATGCTTTGGCCGCGCGCCATGTCGAACTGGTCTCCACCGGTGGCACCGCCAAGACGCTGCGTGATGCAGGGCTTCAGGTGAAGGACATCAGCGAGCTTACAGGTTTTCCCGAAATGATGGGCGGCCGCGTCAAAACGCTGCATCCAAAAGTGCATGGCGGATTGCTCGCTGTACGCGACAATGCCGAACATGCAGCGTCGATGAAAGAACATGACATTGGTGCAATCGACCTTGTCGTGGTGAACCTTTACCCCTTTGCGCAAACCGTGGCCAAAGGCGCGTCGCGCGATGAAATTATCGAGAATATCGACATTGGCGGCCCGTCGATGGTGCGCAGCGCCGCGAAGAACCACGCATATGTCACGATCCTGACCGACCCATCGGATTATGACAATCTGATCGCGGAGCTGGAGGAAAGCGGCGGCAAAACAAGCTATGACTTCCGCCGTAAATGTGCGGCCAAAGCCTATTCGGCGACCGCAGCATATGACAGCATGATCAGCCAATGGTTCGCTTTTGCCGATCAGCAGCAGCTGTTCCCCGATATGCTTGCCGTCAACGGAAATCGCGAAACCGAATTGCGCTATGGCGAAAACCCACATCAGCGCGCGGCACTGTATGTGCCCGTCGGTCCAAATGGTTCAGGGATTGCCCAAGCCGAACAGGTGCAGGGCAAAGAGCTGTCCTATAACAATTATAACGACGCTGATGCGGCACTTGAACTGGTCAGCGAGTTTCGCGACGGACCGCCTACCGTCGTCATCGTTAAGCATGCCAACCCCTGCGGTGTGGCAACGGGCGAAACTTTAATCGATGCGTACCGCGCGGCGCTCGAGTGCGACAGCGTGTCGGCATTTGGCGGCATTGTCGCGGTTAACCGCCCGCTGGATGGTGCCACTGCGGAAGCCATTACCGAAATTTTTACAGAAGTCGTTGCCGCGCCATCGGCGGATGATGCCGCAAAGGCGGTGTTCGCAAAGAAAAAGAATTTGCGGCTTTTGTTGACGGGCGATTTGCCTGATCCAAAGCGCGGCGGCTTGTCGATTAAGCCGATCACGGGCGGGCTTCTGGTGCAGTCGCGTGATAACGGCCATGTTGCCGACAGTGATTTCAAAGTGGTGACCAAGCGTGCACCATCGGTGCAGGAACTGGCCGACTGCCGCTTTGCGTGGACCGTGGCCAAGCATGTAAAGTCGAACGCTATTGTCTATGCCAAGGATGGCGCAACCGCGGGTATTGGCGCAGGCCAAATGAACCGGCGCGACAGCGCGCGGATTGCCGCGATTAAAGCAACGGAAGCCGCCGAAACTTATGGTTGGGCAACGCCGCGTACTGTTGGATCGGCAGTTGCCTCAGATGCGTTTTTCCCGTTTGCCGATGGCTTGCTGGCTGCCGCTGAAGCGGGCGCCACAGCAGTCATTCAACCGGGCGGATCGATGCGGGATGACGAAGTGATCGCCGCTGCCGATGCGGCTGGTCTGGCCATGGTCTTCACCGGAATGCGCCACTTCCGGCATTGATGACCAAGCCGTCCCTCTGAACCGGATTCAGGGGGACGGCTAGTCGTTGTTGCTGCGGTTTACCCAGCGCGTTTTACGGAACCTCTGTAGTTTCCGTTACCGCCCTTTTTAGGACCATAGTTCCGCGCCGGTGCGCCGGGATCGCGACGGTTTTCGCTGCGCGCGGCAAATGCACGGTCGGCGGTAGGACGACGGTCACCGCTTGCGGCATTGTCGCTACGTGGACGTGCATCGCGGCTGCCTTCACGGCTGCCGTCACGTGGTCCGATGGCTGGCTGCCATCCACCTTGTGGTGCATGCGTCCGGTTGCGGGTTTCGCCGTTCAAGCCAGTGCCGCCATTGTTGCCGCCCAATTTCTTGCCAGCATAGTTCGTACGACCGCCACCGGGTTGACCACCACCGCGACCCCCACGGGCCTGTTGCGGTTTCTTGTCGGCAACGGGCGGCGGCAATGCGGCAACAGCCGCACGGAAACCTTCAGGAAGACCAAGCGTCATGGCGCGTACGCCCGTCAGACGCTCAATATCCTTCATATAGCCACGCTCATCACCCGCAACGAAGCTCATCGCGATGCCTTCACGGCCCGCACGCGCGGTACGGCCGATGCGGTGCACATATTGTTCAGGCACATTGGGCAGTTCGAAGTTGAATACATGGCTGACGCCGGGAACGTCAATTCCGCGCGCGGCAATATCGGTTGCGACGAGGATTTTGATTTTGCCGTCACGAAATGCCTGCAGCGCAGCGGTACGCTGGCCCTGGCTTTTGTTACCGTGAATGGCGGCGGATTGGATACCGGCGCCCGCAAGCCCCCGCACAACGCGGTCGGCGCCATGCTTGGTACGCGTGAACACAAGTGCACGGTCAATCTCTTCGCTTTGCAACTTGAGCGTCAGCAAGGTCTGCTTTTCGCGCTGTTCGACAAAGGTCACGAATTGCTCAACGCGCTCTGCAGTGGTGGACGCAGGTGCGACCGACACACGAACAGGGTTGTTGAGGAAGCGGTTGCCCAATTCAGCAATCGCCTTTGGCATGGTAGCCGAGAAGAACAATGTCTGACGCTGTTTTGGCAGCAATTGGTCAATACGCTTCAACGCATGGATGAAACCAAGGTCCATCATCTGGTCCGCTTCATCAAGGACGAAGATTTCGACGTCTTTCAACGTGACCGCGCGTTGCTCGATCAAATCGATGAGACGGCCCGGTGTCGCGACCAGAATATCCACGCCGCCAGCAAGACGTTTTTTCTGGCTGAAAATGGGCATGCCGCCAAAGACGCAATCCACCTTCAGGCCAAGGAACTTGCCATAGGTGCGGAAGCTGTCGGCGATCTGGGCCGCAAGTTCGCGGGTTGGCGACAGCACCAGCATACGGCAGCTATATTGCTGACGCGCTTTTGGCTTTGTTGCGAAATGGTGCAGCGATGGCAAAGCAAACGCCGCGGTCTTGCCGGTTCCGGTCTGTGCGATGCCGCACAGATCGCGGCCTTGCAGCAATGGCGGGATCGACTGTTGCTGGATTGGCGTCGGGGTATCATATCCCGCGGCTTCAAGCGCCTTAAGGATAGGTTGGGCAAGGCCCAGGTCTTGGAAAAAAGACATATTTATACTTTCAAATAGTCGTCGCAGCCCCATGATGCAGATCCTTGAAACAGGACCGCACGGGCGCAACAGCAGGTGTTCGGGAGCAGCTTATGCTGACCCGTTGGAAACAACCCTGCGTGATATGGGAAGCCTCTAAGCTTACGCATCTTGTTCGATTGGCGAGGCCACTTGTTGCGGCCCTCACGCTGCCAATACTGCGGCGGTATCGTCCGCTCGCCTCATGCGCTTGGCGGCCTATTGGCTTAATGGGGCAGCAAACGCAAGTTATTTGTGCTTATGCGCAATAATCAGTCGCGACAGCTGTACACATAATGACCGTTCGTAACGCGCCCTTCACCACCTATGACGGCACTTCGGTCGCAGGTTCGGCAGAGCATTAACTACCTTGCGCTCTGCCCTCATGATGCGGAGCTTGAGCCGCTGCCCGCAAAAGGCACGGGGATCATGATCTGGCGCGTGCGTTAAAGGTGCATGAAATCGCGGTCGAAGCTTTTGAGATGCGCTCCGCCATCAACGAAGATGATTTGCCCGGTAACGTCCTGCGCTTTTGCCAAGTAAAGCACGGCATCTGCAACAGCGGATGGCGATGGAAGCGCACCCAATGGCATCATGCCTGCCAATCGCACCTCTTGTTCTTCGCTATAGTAGTTGGTTGATATGACGAGCCCCGGTGCGACGCCATTATAGCGTGCGCGCCCTGCAAAAGACGCAGCCATCGACCGTACCGATGCCGCCAGCGCTTGCTTGGAGAGCGTGTAGCTGATCTGGTCGCGGTGGGGATTGGCGACACGCTGGTCGAGGATGTTGACGATTGCTGGCCGCACGTCAGCGCCCGCCGCATCGACAACGGCTTTGGCAAGCAAGAGTGGGGCAAACAGGTTCAGCCGGAAATGCGCCTCCAGCGTTTCGACCGACATCGACTCCCAATCATCCTGCCCAAACATCGCGGCGTTATTCACCAGCAGCTGCGGTACGCGCCCAAAATGCGTTGTTACGGACTCAACGAGATGGGCCGGGTTGCCGGTGCTCAAATCAAAGGTAAAACGTTTCCATTCACTCTTGTTTTCTTGCAGCGTCGCCAGAAGCTTTTCTTCGGGCTGTGAATCGAGATGGCTAACAAGTGCCAACGCGTAACCCGCGTCCGCAAGTTTAGATGCGATTTCGGCACCCAGCCGACGCTTGCCGCCTGTAACAATTGCAAGCGGCGCCGTTGTCACTTGCGGCTCCGCGACATTGTAATGCCAATCGATTCATTATCTTCGGCGATGGCGAGTTTCACGATTTTGACGACGAGGTGGCTGATATGTGGGTCGTCAGCAAACAAATTATCCATGATATGATCGGCGACCGCTTCGATCAGCGTGAAGTGCACACCTTCGGGCAAAAGCGTCGCGGCCTCTTTCAGTGTCATATAATTTTTCGACGCCGACAACGGCGTGTCCGGCGCATAATGCAGAGCCATATCCAACGTTGCGCTAATCGAAATACGCAGTGGCTGCGGCAGGTGCGTTTCCTGGCTGTAAATGCCCGTCAGCACATTGACGACAAGGTCATGTACTTCGAGAATGAGGCTATCGGTCATATCACTCCTTAACGTGACCAGCGGGCGAAAATGGCTGTAGGCAAAAGCATGCCCCGGCCCTGTTCACGCACCGCGAGTTCACCAAATTCAACTTTGCCGCCAAGGTCGGCAAAATGCGATTCCAACAACCCACCCAACGCCAGCGCAGACATGCGCACCGCGTAGACGGTCAGAAATAGAAATTTTGAATCGGCATCAAGCAACTTGCGGCAATTGCCGATCAGTTCGGGCAGGTCTTCCTCAAGCCGCCAGACCTCGCCGTCGGGACCGCGACCATATTTGGGTGGGTCCAGCAATATGCCGTCATAGCGTTTTTCCCGGCGCACTTCACGCGCAACGAATTTGGCGGCGTCGTCGACGATCCAGCGAATGGGACGGTCGGCCATGCCCGACATTTCGGCATTGGATCGTGCCTGCGCAACCGATTTCTTGGACGCATCGACATGCACCATCTGCGCGCCCGCTGCCGACAAAGCGAGGGTGCCAACGCCGGTATAGCCAAACAGGTTCATCGCAACGGGGTCGGCGACCCCTGCCAACTGCCCGCGCATCCACCGCCATACAGGGTCCATATCCGGGAAAAAGCCGAGGTGGCGGAATGGCGTGCACGATGCGGTAAAGTGCACCTCATCATTCCATGCGAGCGGCCAACCATCCATGGGAACGGGTTTGTTGTTATACCAACGTCCGCCGCCATCATCGTCCGATCCCGGAACGAATTCCGCATCTGCGGGCCATTCGTCGAGCGCAGGCGCCCACATCGCTTGCGGTTCCGGCCGGATGAAGCGGCGGTCACCGTAGGATTCATATTTGCGCCCATTGCCCGAATCGATGAGCGTGTAATCGCTGCGCGGCTCGCTGATCAGGGTGACGAAATTCTGTTCCATATTTTAGCGAACGGCCCGCGCAAGCACATAGTCACGCACGGCGTCATATGTGCCGGGCAAGACATCAAAGCGCTCTTCGCGGTCGAACAGATGCGAGACACGCGCAGGCAAAGCAGGGCGAACGCCGGTTGCATTTTCTACTGCGTCCGGGAACTTCGCGGGATGCGCGGTTGCCAATGTGACGATAGGCGTTTCCGGTTTGATGCCGGACGCCCGCGCCGCGTGCAGTGCGATGGCGGTATGGGGGTCGATAATTTGGTCCGCCGCGCCATAGGCCCAGCGCATGGCGGCCGCCATCTGGTCCGCATCGGCGCGCGCGCTCGACAACAAAGCAGACTTTTTCCGCATGTCGGGCGACAGAACCATTTTGCCCATTTGTTCGAACCATTTCATCCGCGCTGCGGTGGTTGATCCATCGCGACCTTCAAGGTCAAACAGCAGCCGTTCAAAATTGCTCGACACCTGAATATCCATCGATGGTGATGCGGTCGGGGTTACGCCCAACACCGAATAGTCACCCTTTGACAGGGCGCGGTGCAAGATGTCGTTGATGTTGGTGGCGACAATCAGCTGTTCAATCGGCAAGCCCATTTGCGCGGCAACATAGCCAGCAAACACATCGCCAAAGTTTCCGGTCGGGACAGAAAAGGCAATTTTGCGCTCAGGACCGCCCAATCGAAGCGCAGCATAGAAATAATACACCACCTGCGCCATCAGACGGGCCCAGTTGATTGAGTTTACGGCGGATAAAGTCAGCGGGCCATTGACATCCTTGTCACTGAACATCCGCTTTACCATCGCCTGCGCGTCGTCGAAGCTGCCTTCAATCGCGATGTTATGGACATTGGGCGCAAGGATGGTTGTCATCTGCCGACGCTGGACGTCAGAGACGCGGTTATGCGGGTGCAGCATGAAGATTTCGATTTGCGCAAGTCCGGCAACGGCGTCGATTGCCGCTGATCCTGTGTCTCCGGATGTCGCGCCGACAATGGTCAGTTTTTTATCCGTGCCCGACAAGAAGCGTTCAAACAATTGGCCCAGCAATTGGAGCGCAACGTCCTTGAATGCCAAGGTTGGCCCGTGAAAAAGCTCAAGCAGCCAGTGCTGACCATCAAGTTGCACTAATGGTGTAATCGCCGAATGGGCAAAGGAACCATAAGCCGTCGAACATAGACCCTTGAGCTCAGATTCGCTCAACACACCCGCAGTAAATGGCGCCATAACGCGCGCAGCCAACTCGACATAAGACAGGCCGCGCATCGCTTTTATATCTTCTGTCGAAAATTGCGGCCAATGGCGCGGGACGTAAAGTCCGCCATCTCGGGCCAGACCCGTTAGGGTGACGCCTGCAAAATCGAGCGCGTCCGCGTTGCCGCGGGTGCTGATATAATCTGTTCCGTTAATCGTCATAGCGCGCACGCGGTTACCCGCGACGCCGCATTTAGGCAAGATTATTGCAAATCGGCCCGGACAAATTCGGCACATCTTTCACCAATCATGATGCTTGGCGCATTTGTGTTACCGGAAACAAGGCGCGGCATGATGCTGGCATCCGCGACATAGAGCCCTTCGATGCCCCGATATTTCAAGCGCGAGTCGACAACATCGTCCGCATTGGGCCCCATGCGGCATGTGCCGACGGGATGGTATACGGTATCTGCGCGACTGCGGATCAGATCATCCAAGGCGGCATCGTCATTCAGATCGACAGGATGGCGATTCTTTCCGCCATAAACGGCAAGCGCAGGTGCTTCGAAAATCCGGTGCATGGCGCGCACGCCGCTGCGCAATGTGGCCATGTCGCGGTCATCGCTCAAAAATGCCGGGTCAATCAGCAGGGCCGCACTTGCATCGGTTGATGCGAGGCGCACCGTGCCGCGGCTTTCGGGCCGCAAGACGCAGGCATGGCAACTGAACCCATGGCCTTTCACTTTGGAACGGCCATGGTCTTCCAACATGGCGGGGACGAAATGATATTGAATGTCGGGGGCTGGCAAGCTTGCGTCCGAACGCCAAAATCCGCCCGCTTCGGCAAAGCAGGTGGTCATGACGCCTGTGCGCTTGCGGCGATGTTCGATAATCGCTTTGACCATCTTTGCGGTGCCGGACAGCGAATCCCCGAAAAAGTCGTCCTTTGACTGTGTTTCAAAGCTGGAGACATAATCGATATGATCTTGCAGGTCGGCGCCGACAGCTTGCTTATCATGGACGACATCCACACCGACGCTGCGCAGATGGTCGGCCGGACCAATGCCCGACAGCATCAATATTTGCGGTGATCCAAATGCGCCTGCGGACAAAATAACAGCGCCGCGTGCCTTGATCGTGCGCTTCTTGCTTCGGCCTTGGCGAATGACAACGCCTGTGGCGCGTCCGTTTTCGACGATGATCTTTTCGGTCAGTGCGCCGGTAATGACTTCCATCCGGTCCCGTGCCGGTTCGACATAGGCGCGCGCGGCGGTCCAGCGTTCGCCACCCTTTTGCGTGACTTGATACAGGCCAAAGCCGTCCTGCGTCGCGCCGTTGAAGTCATTATTGACCGGCAACTGCAATTCGGCAGCCGCTTCGATGAAGGCAAGGCTGCCGGCCTGTGGCCAGCGTTGGTCAGAAACAGACAGCGGCCCGCCTGATCCGTGAAAGGCATCAGAACCGCGTTCATTGTCTTCGCAGCGTTTGAAATATGGCAATACGTCGTCATAGGACCAGCCATCGCAGCCCAGTGCGGCCCAATTGTCATAATCGTATTTGTGGCCACGGATGTACACCATCGCGTTAATCGCGCTCGACCCGCCAAGGCCCTTGCCGCGCGGTTGATATCCGGTGCGGCCATTGAGGCCCTTTTGCGGAACGGTTTCATATTTATAGTTAGACCCGTTGCGAATGAACGGCATGAAACCCGGCGTTTTGATCAACATATTATTGTTGGTGCCGCCGGCCTCGATCAGGCAGACCTTATATTTGCCACCTTCCGAAAGTCGGCCAGCTGCAGCGCTCCCCGCTGACCCGCCACCAATCACGATGATATCAAATTCGTCCATGTTGCCTGCTCCTCTAACGCAAAGGTTTAAGCGGACGATTAAATACTGGCAAGAGTGTAAATAGCGCTATTCGGCCTTTGCCTCTTGCGCTTCAAGCCAGCGTGCACGGATGGTGCCCGATGTTTCGCGGCTGCCATCGTGGCTCCACCCCGGTTCGCGCACAAGGTACGACAATTTGTGACGCCATGGCGCCGACCAGAGGTCTTGGAATATCCCGACCCATTCGTGAAACACGCTCCATAACAGGTTGAAGGTTCCGAGTTGCCGGACAATCCCGTAGCGGATTTTCTCGCTATCTACTTCTTCGGTAAAGGTCCCGAACATGCGATCCCAGATGATGAAAACACCCGCATAATTGCGGTCAAGATAGCGGGGATTGGTCGCGTGATGCACACGATGATGGCTTGGAGTGTTCATCACATATTCGAACCAGCGCGGGAATTTGCCGATGGCTTCGGTATGGATCCAGAATTGATAAATGAGGTTAAACGCACCCACGAAGAGCAGCAGGGCCGGGTGAAACCCGATGAGCGCCAACGGAATGCGGAAGATAAAGCCAAGGGCAATGAAACCGGTCCATGTCTGACGCAGCGCCGTGGAGAGATTATAATGCTGGCTTGAATGATGGTTTACATGGCTGGCCCAAAACCAGCGGACGCGGTGTCCGGTGCGATGCGCCCAATAATAAGCCAGATCGTCCAAAACAAAGCATAGGGGCCACGCCCACCACACCCAGCCAATGTCGAACAACCGGTTCTGGTACATCCACATCGCCAGACTGAACACCAACGCGCCGGTGAGCGCGCCTGCAACGGTGCTGCCGGTGCCGAGCGCGAGTGACGTCAAGGTGTCGCGCGGTTCATATTTCTCTGGCGCGCGGCTGCGTGCCCACAGCATTTCTGCGATGATGAGGATGATGAACGCCGGAATGGCATAATCCACTGGGCTGAAAAGTTCAGGCATGCGTATTTCCCGTTCTATGCGGACCGTTGTTCAAATGCCGAAGGCCAGATGCCCATGACGGTGCGTGTTCACCCAAATTGAGCGTAATGGTTCCAAATGTCTTCTCGCCTGTTCCGATGGTGAGAAAATTCTGGTCCAAACGGGATTCGCTGTGCCTGTCGAGCAAACGTCCTGCCCATTGCACACCGTGGCGACGGATGAGCAGGTGCCGTCCCTCATCGTCACGCAGCAATGCCGCGATACCCGCTTTGTCGATTGCGATGTCTACGGGATTGAAACCACAGAGCGTCTCTTCGGCAATGTCACGCGCCTGCGCTTCGTTGTGGATGCGGACGTCGCCGCCCAAGCGCCAAAACCGTGCGAGCCATGCGATAAACAAAATCGATGCAATCGACCCGGCAAGTTGCAGCAATTCTGCCATTAAGAAGCCCGTCCGCGCAACATATCCATCATCGCCGCAACGGACGACAGGTCATAGCCTGCATCAGCGGCCTGTTCCGAAAGGACGGCGGGATGGTCGCCCTTCGCCGCGCGGGCCAATGCCCATAACAGCGTCGACCGGGTTCCCGACCGGCAATAGGCCAATATCTTGCCGTCTGCATTTTCAATGGCATCGGCCATCGCCGTGACCTGCCATTCGGCAAAGCCCGCATGTGTCACAGGAATGGCGACATAAGCGATGCCAGCAGCTTGCGCCGCCGCGGCGATTTCGGCGCCAGATGTCTGGTCGGCGGATTCATCTTCGGGGCGGTTGTTGATGATCAACGAAATGCCGGCGGCTTTCGCCTCTGTCACGTCGGAAAGGCTGATTTGCGGCGCGGCGAAAAACGAGTCGGTTAACTTACGAAACATCAGCAAATCCTGTTATTTGCCGCACAAAGCGGTCATCTGTCCTTCGCCTTATTTTAATCTGCAATCGATAACAAGAATGGACCGCGCATTGGCCAGAAACGCCCCGCTAAAACTGCGCGATGACCGATAGGAAATCTTCGCCATAGGCTTCCAACTTGCGTGCGCCGACGCCGCTAATTCGGCCTAAGGCGTGGATGTTAGTTGGCTTGGTCACAGCCATTTCGCGCAAAGTTGCGTCGTGAAAAATAACATAAGGCGGAACGCCCACATCTTCGGCCAGCGCACGGCGCTTGGCACGCAGCGCCTCGAACAACGGGTTGCCAATGGGATTGTCCGGTCGACCAGCGCGGCGTTTGTTGTCGGGCTTTACGATTGCAATCTGGATATTTTGATCGCCGCGCATGATTGCGCGGGCATCGCCCGCCAATTTCAGGCCGCCATGTTCGTTGGCCACCATTGCCCCGCGTGCCTGCAAGGCGCGAAACAAGGGCTTAAGCATCGCGGCCTCTGCCTTGCTGACAATCCCGAACACCGAAAGCTGGTCATGCCCCAATTGGGTAATGCGGTCATCTTTGCTGCCCGTTAGCACCTTTTCCAAATGGCCCATGCCGAACATCTGCCCGGTGCGATAGGCGGCGGACAAGAGCTTGCGCGACAGTTCGGTGGCGTCATGAACATCGGGGGCATTCAGGCAATTGTCGCAATTGCCGCACGATTCAGGTGGGCTTTCCCCAAAGTGACGCAGCAGCACTGCACGCCTGCATCCCGCCGTTTCGACCAGATATGACAGAGCAGCAACGCGCGCCAATTCCGCCTCACGCCGTTCGGGGGCAAGCTCGTTCAGGCGCATGCGCGCGCGGGTGAAGTCGCCGGCGGACCACAGCATATGCGCCACCGCCGGGTCACCATCGCGTCCGGCGCGGCCGCTTTCCTGATAATAGGATTCGATAGATTTCGGCAGGCCAGCATGCACGACAAAGCGCACATCGGGCTTATCGATACCCATGCCAAATGCCACCGTCGCCACCATCACCATGTCTTCGGACGACACAAACTCCGCCTGCGCCCGCGCCCGTGTCTGCGGCTCCATACCGGCGTGATAGTAAAGCGCCTTGCGGCCGGTTTCTGCGATTTGCGCCGCAATTTTTTCGGTTCGGTCACGGGTCTGCGCATAAACGATGCCCGCGCCCGGCAGGCTTTTTACCAATGCAGCAATGCCGCTGTTCGGCGCGGCCTCTGCGGTATAGCGGATGTTGGGCCGGTCAAAACCTGCCACCATGACGCCATCGCGCGGAATGCCCAGTTGCTCGGCAATATCGTCGCGCGTGTGGGTGTCTGCGGTTGCGGTCAGCGCAAGGCGCGGCACTTCGGCAAAGTCGTCGAGCAATGGACGCAGCAGGCGATAGTCCGGGCGGAAATCATGCCCCCATTCCGAAACGCAATGCGCTTCATCAATGGCAAACAGTGCGATCTTGGTCTCACGCAGCAGGGTGCGAAATTCTTGCCCTGATGCCCGTTCCGGTGCGACATATAACAGGTCGAGTTCGCCAGTACGAAACCGGCTGATCGTTTCTGCGCGGTTGTCGTCGGCTGATGTCAATGTTGCCGCGCGAATGCCCACGGCGTCAGCCGCGCGCATCTGGTCATGCATCAGCGCGATGAGCGGCGAAATGACAATGCACGTGCCGTCCATGATGACTGCGGGCAATTGGTAACATAACGACTTGCCTGCACCCGTCGGCATGATGGCCAAGGTGCGTTGACCCGCAAGCACCCGCGATACGACCTGTTCCTGCTGCCCGCGAAATTCGGGAAAGCCGAAAATGCGGTGCAACACATCAGATGGGGTGGGGGACGGAGCGACGGGGGCCATGCCACGCCCTAGCGTGACTGAAGTGTCAGTGACAGAGTGCAGTTGTCTTCAAACCAAGTCGCTTGTGGATAGCGCACGATTATGCCGGTGGGATGGCTTCTTCTTCGGCTTCGCTTTGCTGCCGTGCCCACATTTCGGCATAAAGCCCGCCTTTGCGGAGCAGTTCGTTATGCGTCCCTTGTTCGGCAACACGTCCGGCATCCAAAACCATGATCTGGTCAGCATCGACGATGGTCGACAGCCGGTGGGCGATGATGATTGTCGTGCGCCGTTCCGAAATGCGTTCAAGCGTCGCCTGAATTTCGGACTCGGTGCGACTATCCAGCGCGCTGGTCGCTTCATCAAGGATCAGGATCGGCGGATTTTTCAGCAAGGTCCGCGCGATGGCCACGCGCTGCTTTTCGCCGCCGGACAGTTTCAACCCGCGTTCGCCGACCTTGGCGGCATATTGCTCCGGCAATGACTCGATAAAGCCGTGAATCGATGCGCCGCGTGCGGCCTCTTCGATTTCGATCTGGCTCGATCCCTCACGGCCATAGCCGATATTATAACCGATGCTGTCGTTGAACAGCACGGTGTCCTGCGGCACAATGCCGATGACGCTGCGCAGGCTTGATTGCGTCACATCGCGCAGATCCTGCCCGTCGATGGTAATGCGGCCGCCGGTGATATCGTAAAATCGGTACAGAAGCCGCGCGATGGTCGATTTGCCCGCGCCCGACGGCCCGACCACCGCAAGCGTATGGCCGGGTTCGATTTTGAAGCTGACGCCATTCAGGATTTGCCGGTCGGGGTCATAGCCAAAGCGCACATCTTCGAACGCCACCGCGCCGCCCGACACGGCCAAGGCAGGCGCCCCCGGCTTATCCGTGATTTCGGCGGGCGTATCGATCAGGTCGAACATTGCGGCCATATCCGTGAGGCCTTGGCGAATGGTGCGATACACCATCCCAAGCATATCCAGCGGCCGGAACAGCTGCGCCAGCAAGGTGTTGACGGTGACAACGTCGCCCGTTGTAAACTGCCCGCGCGACCAGCCCCAAACGACATAGCCCATGGCACCCGCCATCATCACATTGGTGATCAGCGACTGCCCGATGTTCAGCGCGGCCAGCGAGTTTTCCGATTTGACGGCGGCGTTCGCATAATGATGAACGACCTCAGCATAGCGGCGCGCCTCGCGCTTTTCAGCGTTGAAATATTTGACCGTTTCATAATTGAGCAGACTGTCGACCGACTTTGCGACGGTCTGCGTATCCAGCTCGTTCATTTCCTCGCGCAATTTGTTGCGCCAGTTGGTGATGACGGTGGTGTAGGCGATGTAGCTGACCACCATGATCAGCGTCGCCGCAACCATGCCCCAGCCAAATTCAATTTTGAAATATACGGAGACCAGAACGAGCTCAAGCAAGGTAGGCGCAATGTTGAACAGCAGGAAATAGAGCATGATATCGATGCTCTTCGTCCCGCGTTCGATAACCTTGGTCACCGCACCTGTTCGGCGGTTCATATGAAAACGCATCGATAGATTGTGCAAATGGCTGAACACATTTTCGGCCAAGCGGCGGGTGGCCTCTTGCCCGACGCGCTCAAAGACAACGTTGCGCAGATTGTCGAACAAGACGCCGCCAAAACGCGCACCCGCATAAGCGGCCACGAGCGCAATCGCGATTGCGACGCTGTCTTCCATGCCGGGAACCATGCGGTCGATGGCTTGGCCATAGACCCATGCCATGCTCAACTGAATAAGCTTGGACACCACCACCAGCAACAGAGCAAATATAATGCGCGCGCGCAGCCCCGTCTCACCCTTTGGCCATAAATATGGCAAGAAGCGCCGCATCACGGCGAAATCGGGCTTGGCATCTGAACTGGGGGCTAATGGTGGCACAGGGGCCGTATAATTAGATTAAGCGAAAGCGCAAACGTCCATCATGCGCGACCCGAAAGCAGCAACCAGGTCGCGACCGCGTTAATGCCCGTATATACCCCATATGTCAGCGTGACCGCCAACGACCCGTTATTGGCAAACCACAGCGCACCCATCAGCAACGCCAGTTCGATGGCGTAACTGCCATAGGGACTGAAATGCGGGCTGAAATAACGCTTGGTTTCTTCAACGAAGGGATGTCCCGATTCTGAAACTGCCTTGTGCATGGCAAAATTGGCAATGCCCATAAAGAAGCAGAAAATCAGAAGCATAAACTTGCTTTATGTTCCTTCGCGGATTGCGCGCGCTTCATTGCGTTCCGATTGCCGCTCAAGCGCCACCTTAATCATCGCGATGATGGGGTCCGCCAGTGCAAGCCCCAATATACCAAACAAGGCGCCGAACAGGATCTGCGCACCAAGCACAAGCGCGGGCGCTAAATCCACCGCCCGTTTTGCTACCATGGGCACAATCAGATAGCCGTCGACCATCTGGACGACGAAATATACGAAGATCGCATAAAGACCGACATCAACACCCGCCGAAAATCCGACGAGGATGATGAGTGCGCCCGATACGATAGCGCCGATGTTGGGCAAAAACGCCAACAGCCCCGTGAGCACGCCCAAAAGCGCCGCCATGGGTACGCCGCCAAGGCTGAGCAATATCCATGTGCCAAAACCTTCCACCGCCATGCCGAGCAACCGGCCCGCCATCAGGCGGCGTAATACGCTGCCCATTTTGGCGGCAGTGACATAGAAATGCTCGCGCTCCGCCAGCGGCAACATCCACGCGACGCCGCGTTCATACATACGCGGTTCGGCGGCGATGAATATGGCGAGGACCAGCATCATCGCCATGTTGGTCACGGTGCCGACCACCGAAGAAACGGCGGCAGTTAAGCGGCCGACGGAGTTCAAAATCTGCGTGCCGAAGCTTTTGACATCTTCTGCCGATATGTTGAATCCGGCAGCAGCGATGCGGTTGCCAATGGATTCAATCTGCGTTTCGACAATAGCCTGAAGGCTGGCGGCCTGCGCGGCAAGTTCGGAGCCGGTAAATACAAATGTCCAATACATGAAACCGAATACGGCAAGGACAACGATGGTCAGGCGGATGCCGCGCGGGATGGGCAACACCCGGCCAAGCAAACGCGCACCGCCATCAAACATCGCCGCAAGGACTAGACCGCCCACGATGAGCAATAGTGGCTGCGCCAACCAGACAAGCCCGACGACACATGCGGTCATGCCAATCCAGACCGCCGCCCGTTTGATCTCGGTGCGGATTATGGGGTCGTAAAGTTCGGTCGGGCCTACTTCTTCGCGAAATGCATCTTCCCGCACCGCAGGTTTTCTGCGCGCGCGCCGCGCCTTGGCGGGTTTTGCGGCAGGGGTTTCTTTCGCGATATCACTCACGTGTACGGACCTTTTTGGGACGCAGGCTGGTACCCGCGCGGTCACCGCGCAGCGATGAAATCCACGTTGCGGGGTTCAGGCCAGTGCTGCCATCGACAGAGAAGGTAATGATTTCCGCACGGCCGCCGATGCGATCCCATGATACAGGACCGCCAAGGCCACCCAGCGCCTCTGGAACGCGGCTGTCCGAGCTATTGTCGCGGTTGTCGCCCATCAAGAACACATGGCCCGCAGGTATTTTTACAGGCTCCATATCATCGGTCTCGCGTCTGCGGGCATCGATGGTGTCATATTGCACGCCATTGGGCAGCGTTTCGCGAATGACGGGCAAATGACATGTCATGACGCCATTATCGCCCCGCGTCAGTGCGCCCGGAAAATCATAATCATTGCATGGATTGTTGGCATCGACAGGCAAAACCAGATTGGGCTGGGTATCTTGCCTAACGGGTTTGCCGTTCAGGAAAATCTGACCTTCGCGCAAGGCAATCGTGTCACCGGGCAGGCCAATGACGCGTTTGATCCAGTCCTGATATTTGCCCTTCGGCGTCAAAATGACAATATCACCACGGGCTGGCATTTTCCCCCAGACCCGCTTCTGGCTCTCCGGAAGCGGGACGGCCAGCGCCTCCACTTCCTCGCGCAGCACCAGCCAGCGAAATATCGCGACCGGATTGGGAATGGTGGGCGACACATGGCTCCAGCCATACGGATATTTGCTCACGAACAACCGGTCACCCACCAACAATGTCGGCATCATCGATATTGACGGGATATAAAAGGGCTTTGCAATGAAACTGTGAAACGCAAGAACGGCCATCAACAGCCAGAACATCCCTTTGATTTCCGCCCAAGCAGCAGAGGCCAAGCCGCGTTTTTCAGGGGCTGGAGTGGACGGGACATTGGGGTCGATATTGTCGGTGGTCAAACTGGTCATGCCTTTTGCGATGGTAACGCTTCGATAATGACAAATGCCTGCGCCCATGGGTGGTCATCAGTCAGTGTCAGATGAATATGGGCTTCATAGCCCGAAGGAATCATTGCGTCGAGCCGCGCTTTTGCGCCGCCCGTCAGCGCCAGCGTTGGCGCGCCTGACGGTGCGTTGACGACGCCGATGTCTTTCATGAACACATTATGTCTGAATCCGGTTCCAACAGCTTTGGAAAAAGCCTCTTTGGCTGCAAAGCGTTTGGCATATGTGCCCGCCCGCGTGAATGGCCGCTTGCCAGCCTTGGCGCGTTCGATGTCGGTAAAGACGCGCTTTTCAAACCGTTCGCCAAAGCGCTCAAGCGAGTTCGCGATGCGCTCAATATTGCATAAGTCGGAACCAAGCCCGATTATCACCGCGCGAGGTCCATTAACGTCCGCATCTTCCGGACGCTTTCCTCCAGACCAATGAAGATCGCCTCACCAATCAGATAGTGCCCGATGTTCAGCTCTGCAAATTGGGGAATGGCAGCGATGGGTTGGACATTTTCAAATGTCAGGCCGTGGCCAGCATGTGGTTCGATACCATTTTTAGCCGCAAGTGCGGCCGCGTCCTCAATGCGGCGAAGTTCTATTTCGCGTTCTTCGCCGTCGGCATGCGCATATTTGCCGGTGTGAAATTCAACGACGGGCGCTTTCAGGCGGATGGCCGCTTCAATCTGGCGGGCGTCGGGTTCAATGAACAAGCTTACGCGAATGCCTGCGTCCGCCAGCCGCGTGACGATGGGCGCGAGATGATTGTGTTGCCCCGCGGCATCCAGCCCACCCTCGGTCGTGCGTTCTTCGCGCCGTTCGGGAACGATGCAGGCAGCATGCGGCTTATGCCGCAGCGCGATTTCCAGCATTTCGTCGGTTGCGGCCATTTCCAAATTAATGGGCAAGCGGATTTCCCGCATAATCGCATCGAGGTCAGCGTCGCGAATATGCCGGCGGTCTTCGCGCAAATGGACGGTGATGCCATCGCCGCCGGCTGCCTCGACCATATGGGCGGCGCGCATCGGATCGGGATGCATGCCGCCACGCGCATTTCGGATCGTCGCAACATGGTCGATATTGACGCCAAGGCGCAGACGAGGCGAATGCTCTATCTTCATAGCTTCCGGCTACCGGGCTTTACCGCCTCGGTCGCCGCCAATTCGGGCGGTAACTCATCTGGCGCATAGGTTGGAAAGTTCAACTGAATAAGCGGGAAGAAGGGTACACCGAGGTCGACGGTGCCTGCCGAACGGTCCACCACTGCGCCAGCGGCGATGACATGACCGCCGGCGGCTTCGATCGCCGCAATAGCCTCACGCGATGAAAGGCCGGTCGTTACGACATCTTCCATCATAAGAATTTTGGTGCCGGGTGCGATCGCAAAGCCGCGGCGCAGACCAAAGACGCCATCGGGGCGTTCGACGAACATCGCATCAACGCCAAGCGCACGACCCATTTCATGGCCGATGATCAGACCACCCATGGCCGGAGAAATGACGGCTTCGATCTCGTTTCGCAGCTCGCGCGGCATTTTTTGGGTCAGTGCCGAGGCAATGCCCCCCGCACGCTCGGGGTTCATCAGCAGGCGTGCGCACTGAAGATAATAAGCGCTGTGGCGGCCGGACGACAGCAGGAAATGTCCTTCGAGCAGTGCGTCGACGCTACGGAATTCAGATAATATTTCATCTTCGGTCATGATGGGGAGATTTTTCCTGGCTGGCGAATGTTGTGTTTTGCATCTTCCGTTTAGCGGATTGCAACGCAAATAGGTAGAAGAGTGGAGCAATTAAATGCTAAAAATCATTAATCGACCGCTTGAGGGTTCAGATAAGCGCGCCTATAGGTCGCGCGAGTCCGGCTCCTCAGCGGGGGGTCAGGCCTACGCAATATTTCTGCGTCGCACCAAGAATACGGGGCTAAATTGATGATTATGTTGAAGAAATTTCTGGTTGTAATGGCTGCCATGGCAATGCCGTCATTGGCCTTGGCGCAACCTGCGAATCCCGCGCCTGCGCCAGTCACGAAAGAAGTAGCTGCACCGGTTGTAGCAACACCAGCCGCAGCAGCACCTGTTGCCGCTGAAGCAGAAGCAGCGCCAGCCGCCGCTGCGCCGAAATCGACGGATGGTTCGCTTCCTGGCTATACGCCGCTGCGTCCTGACTATGCCAACAGCGTCGGCATGCCGAAGCCGAAGGAAATCGATTTTCAGGAACAGTTCACCGAGAACGGCCAATATGCGAAATGGATTAACAACGCCATTTTGTTGCCGATTATCACGATCATTTCGCTCTTCGTTCTTGGCTTGCTTCTTTGGGTGATCGTGCGCTTCAATCGCCGCGCAAACCCCGTCCCTTCAAAAACGACGCACAATACCTTCATTGAAGTCGTTTGGACGCTGGTTCCAGTCCTCATCCTTCTCGGCATTGCTTACCCATCGCTCGACTTGCTTGCCAAGCAGTTCAAGCCAGCACCGGCAGACGCCGTGACCGTTAAGGCAACTGGCTATCAATGGTATTGGGGTTACACTTATCCTGACCATGGCGGCTTTGAAGTTGTGTCCAACATGCTCAAAGAGCAAGGCGACGCTGCCAAGGGTGAGCGCTTCCGTACTGAAAATGACGGCCCCAAGTTGATGGCCGTAGACAATCGTATGGTTGTGCCAGCGGGCGTTCCGATCCGCATTCAGACAACGGCCGCAGACGTAATCCACGCTTTTGCCGTACCATCGCTGTGGTTTAAGCTTGATGCCGTCCCCGGCCGCTTGAATGAAAAGTCGCTGACGATCACGAAGCCAGGCGTCTATTTTGGACAATGTTCGGAGCTTTGCGGTGCACGGCATGCTTTCATGCCCATCGTCGTAGAAGCCCTGCCTCCAGAAAAGTTTGCGGCATGGGTTAAGGCGCAAGGCGGCACGATGCCCGGCGCTGAAAAGCCTGCTCCAGCAGCGCCAGCAGTAGCTGCCCCTGCAGCCGCTGCGGCGCCAACCACTGACCCAGTCGCTGCGCCTGCCGCAGCGCCAACCAAGTAAAAAGGCCAGACTGATGACCACTATTGCCGCAACAGGTACAGACCTCCACGCGCATGACCATCATGACGCGGATCACAAGCCAGGCTTCTTCGCGCGCTGGTTCATGTCGACCAACCACAAGGATATCGGTACGCTCTATTTGATCTTCGCGATTTTCGCAGGGATCATCGGCGGCGCAATTTCGGGCCTTATGCGCCTTGAACTTGCTGCGCCGGGTATCCAGTATCTTCAGGGCTGGGCATCCATGATGGCCGGCAAGGAAGCGTCTTTGGACGAAGCCTATCATATGTGGAATGTCCTGATCACCGCCCATGGCCTGATCATGGTGTTCTTCATGGTCATGCCAGCCATCATTGGTGGTTTCGGCAACTGGTTCGTGCCGCTGATGATTGGTGCGCCAGATATGGCGTTCCCGCGCATGAACAATGTCAGCTTCTGGCTGACGGTTGTTGCGTTCATCATGTTGCTTGGTTCAAGCTTTGTACCCGGTGGTACAGGCCTTGGCGCCGGTACCGGCTGGACAGTGTACGCGCCGCTTTCGACATCCGGATCCGTTGGACCGGCGGTCGATATGGCGATCTTCTCGCTTCACCTTGCAGGTGCGGCATCGATCCTGGGTGCGATCAACTTCATCACGACCATCTTTAACATGCGTGCACCCGGCATGACGCTGCATAAAATGCCGTTGTTTGTCTGGTCCGTTCTTGTGACCGCATTCCTTCTGTTGCTCGCATTGCCCGTATTGGCTGCTGCTATCACGATGCTTCTGGTTGACCGTAACTTTGGTGGCGCATTCTTTGATGCGGCTGCCGGCGGTGACCCTGTATTGTATCAGCATCTGTTCTGGTTCTTCGGACATCCCGAAGTGTACATCATGATCTTGCCAGGCTTTGGCATTATCAGCCAGATCGTTGCGACGTTCAGCCGCAAGCCAGTCTTCGGTTATCTCGGCATGGCTTATGCCATGGTCGCAATCGGTGTCGTTGGCTTCGTCGTTTGGGCGCACCACATGTTCACCACGGGCATGAGCGTTGACATGAAGATGTACTTCACCGCGGCAACGATGGTGATTGCGGTGCCAACCGGCATTAAGATCTTCAGCTGGATCGCCACCATGTGGGGCGGTTCGGTCAGCTTCAAAACGCCAATGGTTTGGGCAATGGGCTTCATCTTCATGTTCACCGTTGGTGGCGTGACAGGTGTTGTGCTCGCCAACGGCGGTCTCGACGACAATCTGCACGACACATATTATGTTGTCGCCCACTTCCATTATGTGCTGTCGCTTGGTGCGGTCTTCTCGCTCTTCGCTGGCTTCTATTATTGGTTTGGCAAGATGTCGGGTCGTCACCTGAACGAATTTTTGGGCCATCTGCACTTCTGGGTCTTCTTCATTGGCGTGAACGTATTGTTCTTCCCAATGCACTTCCTCGGAAACTCGGGCATGCCGCGTCGTTACCCTGATTATCCAGAGGCATTTGCTTATTGGAACGGTGTTGCGTCGATGGGCTATGCCATCATGGCTGTCGGTATCCTGATATTCTTCGTCAACGTGATCTGGTCTTTGCTGGCCGGTCGCCGCGCGGAAGACAATTATTGGGGTGAAGGCGCGACAACGCTTGAGTGGACGTTGACAAGCCCTCCACCATATCACCAGTTCGAAACGCTGCCGGTTATCAAGTAACCGGCGGCGGTTCGCCGCTTCAAAGCTTTAAGGCGTTTGGATACGGACATGACAACCGCAGCGCGTGACATATTAATGCCTGCCGAATGGCGTGACTTCTGGGCTTTAACCAAGCCCAGAGTTATGTCGCTTGTCGTATTCACCGCCTTATGTGGTCTGCTGGCCGCGCCTGGCAATATCCACCCCATCATCGCCTTTACGGCCGTCCTGTGCATTGCCCTTGGCGCTGGTGCATGTGGTTCGCTGAACCAGTGGTACGAAGCCGATGTCGACGCCAAAATGGCGCGGACAGCACAGCGGCCATTGCCCGCCGGCCGAATGGATCGTGAGGCAGCGTTGCACTTCGGCGTCGGCCTTGCGGCCTTTTCCGTTGGCATCATGGGTGTTGCCGTAAACTGGCTGTCGGCCGGTTTGCTGGCTTTTTCGATATTCTTTTATTCCATCGTCTACACAATCTGGCTGAAACCCAACACGCCGCAAAATATCGTTATCGGCGGTGCTGCAGGCGCATTTCCGCCGGTCATTGGATGGGCCGCCGTCACCGGTGATGTGACTTTCCTGCCGGTCTTGCTCTTTGCCATCATCTTCTTGTGGACCCCGCCGCATTTTTGGGCCCTCGCGCTGTTTATGAAGACCGATTACGGTGCCGCGGGCATCCCGATGTTGCCAAATGTGAAGGGTCAGCGCGTTACGCGTAACCAGATATTTGGGTATAGCTTCCCGATGGCGGGCGCAGCGATATTGCCGTTCATCTTGGGCGATAGCGGCTGGCTATATGGCGCGACTTCGATGGTGTTGAGCGGGCTATTCCTGATCCTCGCATTCCGTGTCTGGCAAAATGAAGCAACCGATGCCGCGGCGATGAAGCCGGAGAAGCAGCTTTTCGCGTTCTCGATCCTGTATCTGTTTCTTTTGTTCGCCCTGTTCGCAATTGACCGTATGGTGATCGCATGACCCAGCCTGACCAATCGCCATATACCGCCGAAGAAACCGCGCTTATCCGCAAACGCCAAGCGGCGCGGTCTCGCGTGATGGGCGTCGCCCTCGTTGGCTTGTGCATATTGTTCTTCCTGATCACAGTCGCAAAAGTCGGGGTCTGGGGCTGATGGCCATATCGAACGCAAAAACCGGATTGTTGGCGGGCGCGCTTGCGGTCTCAATGGTTGGAGTCGGCTTTGCAGCCGTTCCGCTATACCGCCTGTTTTGTCAGGTGACGGGGTTCGGTGGCACAACGATGCGGGTTGACGCGGCGCAAGCGGCGACGGTGTCCGCGACGAACAAATCCATCGTCATCCGCTTTGACGCCAATCATCGCGGCGACCTGCCGTGGGAATTTAAACCGGAACGCCCGACCGATACGGTCAGCATCGGCGCGAAGGATATGTCGATCTTCTTGGCAAAAAATCTGTCGAGCGAAGCGGTGACGGGGACGGCAACGTTTAACGTTACGCCGGCGCTCGCGGGCAAATATTTCAACAAAATACAGTGCTTTTGCTTCACGGAACAGACACTTAAGCCCGGTGAACAAGTGAGAATGCCGGTCCTATATTATGTCGATCCAAAGATCATGACAGATCCAGAAACCCAAGATATCGAAGAAATTACACTTAGCTACACATTCTACCCAGTGGAAAAGCCAAACACGGTGGACCCGCAGGCGAACGGAAGCTAAGGCAAACTTACCACGTTAAGACTACAGGGAATTGACCATGGCGGGTGCCAAAAATCACGATTATCATATTCTGCCGCCGAGCATCACACCCATCTTGGGTTCGTTCTCGGCCCTGACGATGTTCTTCGGCCTGGTGATGTGGATGCATCCCGAGCAGTTCGGTTATGGTAGCCTCGTCTTTGGCCTTGGCCTTTTGGGCGTATTGTACACCTTTTTCGCATGGTGGTCCGATGTCGTGACCGAAGCCCATGCGGGCGATCATACCCCTGTGGTTCAGCTTCATCTGCGTTACGGCATGATCATGTTCATCGCGTCGGAAGTCATGTTCTTCGTGGGCTGGTTCTGGGCATGGTTTGACTTCTCGCTGTTCCCTGTGCCGCTGGAAATCGTGAAGGATGCGGAAACGCATGCATTTACGGTCACCAACCTGATCGGCCAAGAAGGCGCCGCCGCTTTGATGCAGTGGCCGCCAAAGGGCCTCGAGGTTCTCGATTCGATGAAGTTGCCGCTGCTCAACACCTTGATCCTGTTGTGCTCGGGCACCACCGTCACTTGGGCGCACCATGCGCTGATCCACGGCGACCGTGAAGGTTTGAAAAAAGGTCTGTTGGCGACGATCCTGTTGGGTCTGCTGTTCAGCTCCATTCAGGCATATGAGTATCTGGAAGCACCGTTTCCATTCGCTGGCCTGAACTATGGCACAGCATTTTACATGGCGACTGGCTTCCACGGTTTCCACGTGATCGTCGGCACAATATTCTTGGTAGTCTGCCTTGTGCGTGCAAACAAAGGCCATTTCACACCAAAGCAGCATTTCGGTTTTGAAGCTGCGGCTTGGTACTGGCACTTTGTCGACGTTGTGTGGCTGTTCCTGTTCATCGCCATCTACATTTGGGGTGGCTGGGGCGCACCAGTTCACGCGTAAATGACAGCAGAGCAATCTCCAGAAGGGCGGCCCAGCATATTGCGGGCTGCCCTTTTTTGTCTCTGCCCCCAATGCGGCGGTAAAACGCTGTTTGCGGGGCTTGGCCAGTTTGCGGATACATGTTCGCAATGCAAACTTGATTACGCTTCGTTCAATGTGGGCGATGGCCCTGCGGCATTGCTCACCATGGTTATTGGTGCGCTGATCATTGTCTTCGCTTTGTTGCTCGATTCCGCCGTCCGGCCACCCTTTTGGGTGCATGTCATCATTTGGGTTCCGGTGACCGCCGCGTTGACCGTGGTCACGCTGCGGATGGCGAAAGCGGCGCTGCTGGCATCCGAGTATCGCAACAAAGCACATGAGGCCGGGAAGGGCGATCTGCTATGAAGCGCTTGCCGATTATTCCGACGATCATTGTGATCATCGCGGTCGCTATCATGATCGGCCTCGGCGTCTGGCAGCTTCAGCGCAAGGCCGAAAAGGAAGCTCTGCTCGCCCGTTACAACGCGGCCGATGGCCTCCCCGCCATAGCATGGCCAGTCGTCCCCGATCCCAAGTCATTACCGCTGTTTCGGCGCTCTACGGTCATGTGCGGCAAGGTGATCAAAATCGAGTCGGTGTCCGGCAGCAATCGTGCTGGTGACGCAGGCTTTGCCCATGTCGCGTCATGCCAAACAGGCGGCGCTGAAGGCCCCGGCGCGAAAGTTGCCATCGGTTGGTCGGAACGCCCGCAATCACCCAGCTGGAACGGCGGACTGGTCCGTGGCATCATCGCGCCCGATGGGGTGCAGTTGATTAAACTGGTGTCGACCGATTCCGCAGATGGCCTGCAACAGCTTGCATTGCCATCGCCAGCGCAAATTCCAAACAACCATCTCCTATACGCCATCCAGTGGTTCATCTTCGCCGCCGCGGCATCGATCATTTATATCCTCGCGGTGCGGATGCGCATGAAAACGCCTTGAGCCTGCCCGCCGATATCTATTTCTACATCGTCGCAAGCACTGCCGTCATATTGGTCGGGCTTGCCAAGGGTGGATTTGCAGGGCTCGGCGCTGCCGCCATGCCGATACTCGCCTTGGTCATGGACCCAGTCGCCGGTGCGGGCATGTTGCTACCCATATTGATGGTTCAGGATATTGTGAGCGCCTGGGCATTCCGACGTGACTTTGATCGGCGGACGTTGTTACTCACCTTGCCGGGCGCAGTCGTGGGCATCTTTTTCGGATGGTTTTTGGCGACCTCGATTAATGCAGACGCGGTTCGCGGCTTTGTCGGCGTCATTGCGCTATCATTTGGTGTCTACCGGTTGCTTCCGTTGTTCGGTGCGCAGCTTAAGCTGGCTGGTCCAGCGCCGGAGTGGGTTGGGGTGGTCATGGGCGGGGCCGCAGGCTTCACCAGCCAAATTGCCCATGCGGGCGGCCCACCGTTTCAGATTTGGGCGCTGTCGCGCAACTTCCCACATTTGGTCTTCGTCGGAACGTCGTCGATATTCTTTGCGATCATCAATTGGATGAAAGTGCCTGCTTATGCAGCGCTGGGCCAATTCAACACGCAAAATATGACGTTGACCGCCATCTTCCTGCCATTGGCTATAGTCAGCACAATGGCAGGCGTGCGTTTGGTCAAGCGGGTGTCAGCCGAACGATTCAATATCATCATTCAGCTTTTGATGGTGGTCGTTGGCGCAGAGTTGATTCGCCAAGCCATCTGGTGACTGCGCCCTATTTGGGCGACAGCACCATAAGCATTTGACGGCCTTCCATGCGGGGATGCGCCTCAACCTTTGCGGTCTCGGTGGTATCGGCCTGAACGCGCTGCAACAGGTGCATACCCAATTGTTGGTGGGCCAATTCACGACCACGGAAACGCAAGGTGATTTTCACCTTGTCACCTTCCTCGATGAACTCCGCAACCTTCTTCATCTTGACCATATAATCATGGTCATCGATGTTCGGACGCATTTTAATTTCTTTAATTTCCTGCGTTTTCTGACTCTTACGCGCAAGATTGGCCTTTTTCTGGGCCTCATATTTGAACTTGCCGATGTCCAGAAATTTGCAGACTGGCGGATCAGCGTTCGGTGATACTTCCACCAGATCAAGACCGACTTCAGCGGCCTGCGCTATCGCCTCGTGGGTGTACAGGACACCCAAATTTTCGCCGTCATCATCAATGACTCGTACTTTTTCAGCTGTGATGAGATTATTGTAGCGCGGACCACTTTTAACAGGTGGGGTCATTGCGCGCCGGGTCGGCGGGGTGGCGATAGTCGATACTCCTTGTGATGTTATGCAGCGCCATTACAGCCAAATCGCTAACAGATAAAGGCCTTAGCGCCGGATTGTCCGCTTTTGTTAGCGACAGTGGCTCTCGAGACACGGCCAAGCGCCCAAAGGATCCTGATCTGATCTATTTCGTGAGCGCCGTCAGGTCATCGACCGTCAATATCTGCGGAAGTATCTGCGCCTCTCCATTCGGCGGGAAGTACAGATATAATGGGACGCCCGAGCGTCCATATTTCGCGAGATAGCGGGTAATGTCGGGGTCCCTGCGCGTATAGTCGCCCACCATCACGGTCATACCCGACTTGCGAAATGCGTCGGTGGTCTCCGTCCGGTCAATTGCCGCCTGTTCATTGACCTTGCAAGTGACACACCAGTCAGCGGTGAAATAGAGGAACACTGGCTTACCCTCGGCACGCAAAGCGTTCAGGCGGGCTTCGTTAAAAGCTATGCTGCCGGCCTTAGACGCCGTGCCCGCAGGCTGTATCGTCACTGTGCCGATTATCAGTGCGGCGGCGATGGCTATAGCGAACAAGGCCATCACCACCCATGTATAGGGCGCACCATCTTTCTGTTTCCGGCCAAGTGCAAACAGCGCCACGAGGATGATGAGCGCCGCCGCGCCGCCGATCATCAAACCGGTGAACCCAACCAGTTGATATGTCAGCCACAACAATGCCAATGATGTCAGCGCCATGGGCAGTGCCATCCACTGACGGAACCGGACCATCCATAGCCCGGGCCGCGGCATCCGCTTGCGTAAGGCGGGGATGAACGCAATCGCGAGGAAGGGTAAAGCGAGACCAAATCCAAGTCCGGCAAAAATCAGCAATGCCAAACCCGTCGGAAGCAAAAGCGCGGCGCCCATTGCGGCGGCCATGAACGGCCCGGTGCATGGTGTCGCGACGACTGCGGCAAGCACACCTGTCCAAAACGAGCCAGATAGTCCGCCCTGACGCGTCAGCTTTTCGCCCGCACCAATGCCGCCGACTTCAAATAGCCCGGCCAGATTTGCGGTGACCGCAACCATCAGCAGCAAAAGGATCAACACGACCGCAGGGTCTTGCAACTGAAATGCCCAGCCCACTTCTTCACCGGCAGCGCGCAAGGCCAGCATGATGCCGCCGAGAATGAGGCAGCTGACAATGATACCGACTGTGTAGGCCACCGCATCGCGGCGGGCTTCGCCTTCATCACCGCCCATTTTGGCAAGGCTTAGCGCCTTCAGCCCCAATATGGGGAATACGCAGGGCATGAGGTTCAGCAACAAGCCACCGAGCACAGAGAATGCCAATATCCACCCAAAGCCAAGCGGTGGTTGTTCTTGATCGGCAGGCGCACCTTCGCCCAACACAGACACCGCAGCCCCACCCGATGGAACCGCGCCCGGCATAGCGCGCACTTCAAGCCCCTGTGCGTCATTAAAACGCAGCAGCCCGTCAATTTGGCCGTCAAAGCCTTCTTTCACCTCGCCGCTGACGACCAACCAGTCACCCACACGCCGCGCGCTTTGCGGGGCTGCATAACGGAACAGTTTTTCGGTCTGCGCAAAGAACCAGACGCGTTCGGCCTTGGCACTGCGCGGATAGGGGATGGCGATTTCGATACGCTTGCCGTCAATTTGGTAGCGCGCCGAACGGTCAAGCGGCACGGGCAGGGCGCTGCGCCATTGGTCAAAGCGCGCGCGGTCAGCATTGGATATGGTGCCTGACCCGACCGTCACTGGCACGGACAATGTCGCGGCCTCCGGAACGCAAACCAAGTCGGAACAGGCCGACCAGCGGGCATCCACTTTGACGTTCAGGCTTTGGCCCGCCTGCGCGTCTTTGGGTATTTTGACATCCACCAGAAAGGCATGCTTTGCCTTGTAGATATGGTTCATAAACCCGCTGACGATCAGCGTCTCGGGCACCGGCGCACGCACCGTTCCGGCAGTCACACCATTTGGCAATTGCCATTCGAGTTCAAGCGGCGTCCCCGCATCACCGGGGTTTACCCAATAATCATGCCAGCCGGTCTTGGGGTCCATGACAATGGCGACCGTCACAACATCGCCGGGTGCGGGGCGATTGGTTTCGATATCTATCGATGCGCGCACATTTTGCGGCGATGCATTGGCGGGCGTCTGTGCATATGCCCCGCCAAAGGCCAACGTTAGCGCCAGCAGAAACGCGCCGAGCGTGCGCAGCAGACGCATTGGTCGCTGGGCCAATGCCCACGTGCCGATATTCTGCGTGTGTAGAACAGCCATTTTATTCCGGTGCCGTTTGCAAGGGGGACGCATTCATTGTCGGCATCGCCTTCGCCTTTTTCCAGCTGCCGTTCAGATAATAAGCGATCGACAACACACAAGAGGCGATGGATGTCGCGATGAAAGCAGCCCAAATGGCGTCCGCGCCAAATCGGTCATATAATCCAAAGCCAATGGTGAAGCGGACGATGACGGCGCTGAATATCAGGATAAGCAACGGCGCGACCACGGCGCCATTTGCCCGCACCGCAAAGGCCACGACGACCGAAACACCCATCAATATGAAGCTCCAGCCAATGATATGGTTGATGTGGATTGCGATGTCGATTGCTGGACTGCCGATGGGCAGGAACAACTGAAGCAACGGCGTTGCAAACAATGTCATCAGCAAAATCAGCACGCCCGACATCAGCAGGTTAATGCCGATGCCCGACCAGACGATGCGACCGACGCGGTCCCATTTGTTCGCACCAATATTTTGCGCAACCATAGCGCTAACTGCGCCACCAACCGCCACCGCGGGCATTTGCACATAGCTCCACAACTGGTTCATCACACCGAACGCAGCAGTGGTATCGACGCCCTCAATATTGACGAGGCCAATCATCACGACGGCAGAACCCGACATGATAATCATCGACAAGCCCATGGGCAGACCCATGCGCGCTATTGGTTTTAGAAAGCGGGCGTCAGGGCGCAGCCATTGAAGCTCGGCCCCGCGCAGACGAATAGTCAGGTCAAGCGCATAGACCTTGCGCAGCAGCAGGCCGAGGCTGATGATTCCCGCAACGATTGTCGCGAGAGCAGACCCGGCGATGCCCATTGCGGGAATTGGACCAAAGCCAAGAATGAAGACCGGGTTGAGGATGATGTCGAGTACGACATTCAAGACCGTATTCCAAAATGGCGTGACGGAATCACCGACGCCGCGCAACGATGATGATATCAGCACCATAACAAACGACGTGGGCATCGTCAGAAAAATCACGCGCAGATAGGCAAGCGCGAGCGGATAGACCGTCTCAGGCGTCGACATGAGCCGCAGCATGTGCGGCGCGAAAATCCAGCCTGCCGCTGCGAACAATAAGCCCGCGGCGAAAAAGACGGTGATTGCGGTTCCCATGATCCGGCGCACAGATTCAATATCGCGGCGGCCCATATTCTGGCCGATCAATATCGTTGTCGCCATGGTGAAACCGAACAGGGTGGAGAACATCAAGAACATGATGAGCCCAGCGTTCGCCGACGCCGCCAACGCCTCTTCGCCCAGAAACTTTCCGATCCAAACCGAATTGACCGAATTGTTAATCGACTGGAGAATGTTCACGCCAAGCGACGGCAGCGCGAACAGGAACAATGTTTTGGCAACCGGACCAACCGTCAGGTCGCGTTGATGCGCGGGTGCGCCGCTCACCCCAATCGTGCCAATGCCGCCGTCAGCCGCTCGGCCTCGGCAGCTTTTTCCGCATGATCGGCGCGTGCCTTTTCCACGGCCTCTGGCTTTGCCTTTTCAACAAAGGCTGCGTTGGACAGACGCCCTGCAAGCGCATCACGCTCCTTGGCCGCAGCTTCGATCGCTTTGGTGATGCGGCTGCGTTCGGCATCGAGATCGATGATGCCGTCGAGCGCATAGGCGACCGTATCGCCACCGACCACGATCTGCGCGACATTGTTGGTCTCGACAGGCGTAAAAGCAAAGCTGTCGATGCGGCCCAAACGCGATAGCGCCGCGGCCTGCCGTTCGATGATTGCAATCGTTGATGGCTGCGGGTCGGCGATATTCGCGGTCAAACGTGCGCCGGGCGGAATGTTCAGCTCTGCCTTGAACGAACGCGTCTTGCTGATCGTGTCAATCACCCAGTCGATTTCACGAACGGCGTCTGCGTCAACCGTTGCGTTCGGCTCGGGCCATTTGGCATGGATGATGTCGTAACGGCGATCACCCAAGGCGTGCCACAATTCTTCGGTGATGAACGGCATGAACGGATGCAACATGACCAAAATTTGGTCGAGCACCCAGCCAGCGACGATCATGGATTCAGCATCCATCTCGCCCTTTTCGCCGTCAACAAAAGCAGGCTTGATGAGTTCGAGATACCAATCGCAGAACTGGTCAAAGACCATGTGATAAATCACATCCGCCATGCCATCAAAGCGGAATTCGGCGAAGGCCTTGTTCAGCTTTTCAACGGTGCCAACCACCTCGCCGATAATCCAGCGGTTGACCGCGAGTTCGGCTTTGGGGGCGTGGATGCTGTGTGATCCGCTGATGCCGTTTGACTGCGCAAAGCGTGCCGCGTTCCAAAGCTTGGTCGCAAAGTTGCGATAGCCGGCGACGCGGCTTTCATCCATTTTGATGTCGCGGCCCTGGCTTTCCATGGCGGCCATGAAGAAGCGCAAGGCATCGGCACCATATTGGTCAATCAGGCCGAGCGGATCGACGGTATTGCCCTTCGACTTCGACATTTTGCTGCCGTCTGCGGCGCGGACGAGGCCGTGCAGATAGAGCGTCTTCCACGGCACTTCTTTCATGAAGTGAATGCCCTGCATCGCCATCCGCGCGTCCCAAAAGAACAATATGTCGAAACCGGAAACAAGCACGTCATTGGGATAGTGACGGTCGAGCTCTGTGGTCTGGTCGGGCCAACCCAATGTGCCAAATGGCCAAAGCGCGGAGGAGAACCATGTGTCGAGCACGTCCGGATCGCGCGTCAATTCCACGTCGCTTCCGGCAAGCGCTTGCGCAGCTTCTTCGGTCTCTGCGACATAGCATTTGCCATCCGCATCAAACCAAGCCGGTATCTGGTGCCCCCACCATAATTGGCGCGACACGCACCATGGCTGGATATTTTCCATCCAGTTGAAATATGTTTTTTCCCAAGATTTGGGGACAATATCGATTGCGCCGGAACGCACCGCTTCGATTGCGGGCTTGGCCAATGTTTCTGCGTCGACATACCATTGGTCGGTCAGCCATGGCTCAATCACTTGGCCCGAACGGTCGCCAAAGGGTGTTTGGATGACGCGGTCTTCAACCTTTTCGAGGAAGCCCAAAGCGTCCATCGCTTCGACCACCATCTTGCGCGCATTGGTTGGCTCGCCTTCGATGCCGAAGCGATATTGGCCGATATATTCTTGCGGAATGAGGCCATCTGACGTTTGCACAACGCGGCCTTCGCCATCGAGCATGTTGAACATTTCACTGGCTTTGAATCCGGCGCGCTTGCCAACTTCAAAGTCATTGAAATCATGCCCCGGCGTTACCTTGACTGCGCCCGAACCCAATTCTGGATCGGCATGTTCGTCCGCGACAATCGGTATCAAGCGGCCGGTGATTGGTAGGCGTACATTTTTGCCCACCAGATGCGCATAACGTTCATCCGCCGGGTTTACGGCCACCGCCATATCGGCGAGCATCGTTTCGGGCCGCGTGGTTGCGACGGAGATAAATCCGCTGCCATCTTCAAGCGGATATTTGAAGTGCCAGAACTTGCCGTTGATTTCGCGCGTTTCCACCTCAAGATCGGAGATCGCGGTTTTCAGGCCGGGGTCCCAATTGACGAGGCGCTTGTCGCGGTACAGCAGGCCTTGATTGTACAGTTCAACGAACACTTTGATGACGGCTTTTGAAAAGCCCTCATCCATTGTGAAGCGTTCATTTTCCCAATCCATCGAGCAGCCAAGCCGGCGCAGCTGGCCGGTAATTTCGCCGCCGCTTTCCTCTTTCCATTCCCACACCTTGGCAATGAATTCGTCGCGGGTGAAATCGGTGCGCTTTTGCTGGCGCGCATTTAATTGCCGTTCGACCACCATTTGTGTGGCGATGCCCGCATGGTCGGTTCCCACCACCCACAGTGCATCCTTGCCCTGCAAACGCGCATGGCGAATGAGGATATCCTGCAACGTATTGTCGAGCGCGTGGCCAATGTGCAGCGAACCGGTCACATTTGGCGGTGGGTTCACGATTGTATAGGGCTCTGCATCGGGCCGTTCGGGACGGAACGCGCCAGTGGATTCCCAATGGGCGTACCATTTTGCTTCAATTGCGGCGGGGTCGAAAGTCTTGTCGATAGTCATAGGTTCGTGCCTTAACGAGCCTTACCGGAAAGGGAAACCCTCACCACACGACATGTGCCTGAACAGCCCATAAAAAGCGCAGCAGCAGTAACGCCGCCGCTGATCGCTGTTGCGCCTGTTACTGCGCGCCCTTCAAATGCTTGGCCAGCCATGCGAACACAGTCTGGTGCCACTGGATCGAATTTTTCGGTTTCAGCACCCAATGGTTTTCATCGGGGAATACCAACAGTTTCGATTCCACGCCCTGCTGCTGCAATGCGGTGAAGGCGGCCAAGCTTTGCGAATAGGGAATACGATAATCCTTCTCGCCATGGATGACCAAAGTCGGTGTTTTCCATTTGGCGACATGGTTCACAGGGTTCCATTTTTCGGTATCGGTCCGCGTTGTCCATGGCCCGCCATTATCCCATTGGTCGAACCATAATTCTTCGGTTTCATAGGCCATCGCGCGGAGGTCAAAAATGCCCGCATGGTTGACGAGGCATTTGAAACGGTCGGGCCAGTTGCCCGAAATCCAGTTCATCATATAGCCGCCATAGGACCCACCAAGCGCGCAGGCGTTTGCGGTATCCAGCTGCGTGTCGATTTTGCCAACGGCGTCCATGCCCTTTTGCAAATCTTCAAGCGGCCATCCGCCCCAGTTTTTGTTGATGCTGTCAGTGAATTTCTGACCATAGCCCGTCGACCCGTGAAAATCGATGGTGACAACGGCAAAGCCTTGCGACGCCATGACCGCCGGGTTCCAACGGTAGGACCAGCTGTTGTTAAACGTTCCTTGTGGTCCGCCATGCACCAGCAACAATACCGGCAGCTTGCCCGCCGCATTTTGCGGCTTTACGATTTGGCCAAATACCCGTTCGCCATTGGCGCCGGCAAAATCGAATTTCTGGTAATTGACGGGATCGAGCGTGGCGAGCGCGTCCGCATTTACGTTGGTTAGCCGCGTGGTTTTGCCCTTGGCATCCATATGCACAAGGTCGGATGGACCCGTGATGCTGTGGATGGCGTAGACGACACCGCCATTTTTCAACGGCACGGCCTCGGCGATGCTACCGCGGTCGGTCAATCGTGTGACTTTGCCTTTCAGGTCGACGCGATACAGCGGCGTTTCCAACACATCTTGCGCCGTCACCAGCAAGCTTCGGCTATCCAAAGCCCATGCAAGCGACGCCACCGAACGGTCCCACTTTTCGGTCAGCGCGGTAACCTTGCCGCTCTTCAAATCCATCAGCTTTACGACCAGCCTATCGGCTTCGTAGGTCGCGCGCGGCATCGACGTCCATGCCATCCATTTGCCATCGGGCGACATGGCGGGTGTCGTATCGGTCCCGGCATTGTCGGCGGTCAGGTTGACCGGCGCCTTTGACTTTAGCGACGCGCCGTAAATGTCGAGATTGGTCGACTTCGCCTCATTTTTGTCGGCCAACCGTAGGGTGAAGACAAGGCCGCTGCTGTCGGCGTTCCAGCTGAGCTCTTCGCTGCCGCCAAAGGGTTTGGATGGGGCATCACCGACAAGGGTGCCGTCCATGGCTGCACCCGATGTGCCAAGCTTGCCATCTGCACCCAGCATGAAGGCGAACACGCGGCTGTAATTGCCCGGCGTTTCCCATTGGTCCCAATGGCGCACCATAAGCTGGCCATATTCGCGACCGGTGCCGGGGCCGGGCTTTGACGTGTTACCGTCTGTTTCACAGCCAAATTCCATGCAATCGCGGGCAATATCGCCCCAGACAGCAAATTTCTGCCCATCCGGGGAGATTTTAAACCCGCTGACATCGGCCTTGAAATTGCTCGCTTGCGTGGTTGTCGCGGTCGCAATGTCGTAGCGCCAAATCTGGTCAGATCCGCTTTCATTGCTGATGTAAAATATGCTTTTGCCATCGGGGGCAAAGGCGGGGTCATGCTCATTCTT
>JAJTEF010000043.1 GCA_021300355.1 Sphingomonadaceae bacterium
AGCAATTCTTGCTTCGATGCGGCTGGCTGCGCCAATTCGATTTTGTAATATGCGCCGTTGCTTGCAGCTTGCGCCTGCGTTGGAACACCGAAAAGAAGTGTTGCGCTGATAACAGATGCGGCAGCGAGCGCGCCCAAACGGGCGGAAACTTGGGAGAGAGTCATAATCTTATCCTTTTAGCTTTGATAACAGAGCACAACGGTGGCCGGCATTCTGTTTCCAAGCCTTCGTTTTGCGCCTCTGGAAAACCAGTTGCGAATCGCTACTTATTAGATTAGGTTTCGAGTTGCAACTTAAAACTTAAATGGGGTTGCAAAATTTTTCGGGTCGGCTCACCCTATGCGTTGGGGGGTCAAATATATGGGCGAATTGCGCGAGTCACTACAGGATATTACCGAGTGTGGGCTACCAACCGCACTTGAGGCAATGGGCGAACGATGGTCGTTCATGATCTTGCGCGCTGCCTTCAATGGCATCCGCCATTTTGAAGATTTCCTCACGGAAATCAGCATTGCGCGCAACATATTGGCCAACCGTTTAAGCCGATTGAGCGAAAGCGGGATATTGCATCGTACGCCCTGCCCTGATGACCGCCGCAAAGTGGAATATCGGCTGACCGAAAAAGGGCTGGATTTGCTGCCGACAATGATCGCGTTGCGCCAATGGGGCGAAAAATGGGGAACAGGCGTGCCATCCAATCCGGTATTGGTCGATGAGCTGGATCATCAACCCATCCTGCCGGTCACCATAAGAAGCCATGATGACCGCGTTCTGGGCCATATGGACCTATGCTGGATGAACTCGGCGGATATCAAGCCGATTAGCAATGCCGTGTTTGCCGAACATGATGATCGCGTGCGAAAATTAAGCGCAATTTAAGCCGCACTATTGAGGCGCCGCTCAGCAGCATTGAACTTTTGTGGCGAATCTGTTACACTCCGCGCCAACAGGCCAAAAATGGTCGATAACCGCCTTCCTATCATGGGATTGATCGGGTGATGACGTAAGGGACGAATGCCAACTGTCTTATGGACGACATTATGTCGTCAGCGAGCTTATTCTCCCAAATAATCAGAAAGGTCGTAATATGACGTCCAACGCGGCGATGTTTGATGTAGGCGATTATGTGGTGTATCCCAAGCACGGGGTTGGTCGCGTAATCGAGCTTCAGGATTCCGAAATCGCAGGGATGCAGCTGCAACTTTATGTACTGCGCTTTGAAAAAGAAAAAATGACGCTGCGCGTGCCTTTCAACAAGGCCGAAGGCGTTGGTATGCGCAAGCTGTCGAGCGACAAGACGCTCAAGGAAGCAATGCATACGCTCACCGGCAAGCCTAAGGTAAAGCGCACCATGTGGTCGCGCCGTGCCCAGGAATATGAAGCGAAGATCAACTCGGGCGACCTGGTTTCGATCGCCGAAGTGACGCGCGACTTGTTCCGCCCCGATGACCAGCCTGAGCAGAGCTATTCGGAGCGTCAGATTTTTGAAGCGGCATCAAGCCGTTTGGCCCGCGAACTCGCGGCAATGGAAAAGACCGACGAAAAAGCGGCTCTCCAGAAAATTTTGGCTATTCTGAATGAAGCGGCTCCGCAATATTACGAAAAAGCGGAATAACCCGTTTCCTTACCCGAAATTCAGAAGGGCGCTGGCAACGGCGCCCTTTTTTTTGGCATTTCTATACCATATTATGCCCAGCCTGACGTCCCCTTGTGGCGCGTCTAAACAGAGGCATGTTCAATCTCATCATCTGGTATGACGGCGCATGTCCGCTGTGTGTGCGTGAAATCGCGCTGATGCGGCGTCTCGATTGGCAGCGGAAAATCGACTTCCAAGATATTGCGCCAGATACGGCCATATGCCGGCTCGACCGGCAGCTGATGCTTGACCGTCTTCACGCCTGTGAAAATGGCGTGATGCTATCGGGCGCTGCGGCTTTTGCGGCGATGTGGCGGCATATTCCCCTGCTTAAACCGCTGGGTTGGCTTGCGCAAAATCCGGTTATTCTGGACATATTCGAGCGGTTGTATGTCCGCTTTCTGAAAATCCGCCCTTACTTGCAAAAGTTGCTGGCATGACAGTGGTATCGGATATTTTCCTCGCCTCGCGGAACGCCGCACGCGCGCGCCTTGCGCAGTTCATACCCGGCGCGGGGCAAAATTATGCCTTTGGCCGCAACACGGATCCGGGGCCAGAGCAGCCCAGCGCCGTATCCAAACTTTCGCCCTATCTTCGCTATCGGATGATTACAGAGCAGGAAGTCGTCCAAGCGGTTTTGGAGCAGCACAGCCTGGCAGCAGCCGAAAAGTTCATTCAGGAAATATTGTGGCGCACTTATTGGAAGGGTTGGCTGGAAATGCGCCCGTCGGTGTGGACGCAGTTTCAGGAAGAACGCGACCGTCAGCGCGATAGTTTCCCCAATGCGCGCGCAATCCGCAACGCTGAGGCTGGGCAGACCGGCATTGAAGGCTTTGACGATTGGGCACGCGAGCTGGTGGAAACGGGCTATCTGCACAATCACGCGAGAATGTGGTTTGCCTCAATCTGGATTTTTACGTTGCGCCTGCCATGGGCGTTGGGCTCGGACTTTTTCTTGCGCCACTTGGTTGACGCCGACGCAGCGAGCAACACATTGTCATGGCGTTGGGTGGCCGGCTTGCAAACCGCCGGCAAAACATACCTCGCGACGACGGATAATATCGCACGCTATACCAATGGGCGATTTGCACCAAAAGGGCTGGCAACGACGGCTATCATCCCACTCGATTTGACCGTCGCACATCAACGTCCCGTTCCCCTCGCAGCGCAATTTGACGCGCAAAAGCCAGCACTGTTGTTGGTAACACCAGACGACATGAACCCGGAGTCGCTCTTTAAGCCTTCGCCGGCAATCAAGGCGGCATTTGTCGCCGCCGATGCCACAACCTTATGGGGCGACAATGCACGTGGTTTCGTCGCAAGCGCGTCACGTGACGCAGCAGAACGGATCAGCACTGCGTTTCAATGTCCCGCGGATATTCTCGATACACTCGATATCGAAACCTTAATCACACAGGCAAAACAAGCCGGCGCCGAACAGATTATCACCGCTTACGCTTCGGTGGGCCCGGTTGCCGACCTGTTCGCCAAATGCGCTCCGCGTCTGGAACAAGAAGGCATAAAGCTGGTCCAAATCCGCCGAAGCTGGGACGAGAAATTCTGGCCACATGCGACCAAGGGCTTTTTCCCCTTCAAAGAAAAAATTCCGAAGATTTTGGGTGAAATAGGTTCGAAGGACAGCTTACAATTTGCTCTTGAGTTACATTCCCGAAGTGCATCATAACCGCGATACACAAGGAGATTGACCTATGCGTAAAATCACGCTGTTCCTGCCATTTGCCGCACGCGCCATTACCGCGTGTGGATATTCCGTTCTGGACGCTGCCGGGGATGTTAAACCTGCGGGTACTCGCGCATGAACGGTTGGTGGGACCGGCATGTCATGCCCCGCCTCATTGGTTGCGCCTGCACGCAGCCTGCGGTGATGCGTGACCGCGCGAAAGTTGTTCCGCGCGCATCGGGGGACATTCTGGAACTGGGCTGTGGCGGCGGAACCAATCTGCAGTTTTACGACTGGTCGCAGGTGCGATCTCTATCGGGGGTTGATCCCTCGCCGGAATTGCTTGGCCGTGCACAAGATGCGCTCTTACGATCCGGCCGAAGCGCCAACTTCGCAAGCGGCATTGCAGAGGCGCTTCCGTTTGAAAACAGCAGCTTTGATTCTGTCGTCACCACCTTCACATTATGTTCGGTTCAAGATCCCACCGCCGCGCTTTCGGAGGTCCGGCGTGTCCTGCGCCCCGGCGGGCGGCTGATATTTTTGGAGCATGGCAAAGCACCAGACCCTGCTGCGGCAAACTGGCAAAATCGGATTGAGCCTGTTTGGAAACACATTGCCGGCGGATGCCATTTGACCCGACCCGTAACTGGGGCCATATCTGATGCTGGCTTTGTGTGTGATGCGCCGCAGGGACATTATATGAAAAGGACACCGAAATGGCTTGGCTGGGTGGAATGGGGCGAGGCAACATTGGCACATTAATCGTTGCCATCTCGCTGTCGGTCGGATTTTTTGCTGAGCGGCCCGCGCTGGCCGACGAACGCAAAATCCTCGTCGCCAGCTTTGAAAATATTCAAGTCATCGGCGACATCAAAGTACAGGTGCAAACGGGCAAAGCGCCATCTGCCAAAGCCAAAGGCGACAAAAGGGTGCTCGACGCCCTGAAGCTGGAACGTGTCGGCCTGACATTGCGTGTGCGTCTTCAGGGTGCTTTGAACAACGAACAGGGCGTCCCGATGACGCAGCCGATTGAGGTCATGCTATCGACCCAGGCGATTAAAGATATGACGGTCAGCGGCAATGGAAGCCTGCAAATTTCCGAGGTAAAGCAACAAGACACAGCCCGCATGCTCGTGGCGGGTAACGGTTCCATTGCGGTGGAACGGCTAATCACCGACCAATTTTCGGCTGACATCGACAGAAACGGACGGATCGATATAAAAGCCGGCAAAGTCCGTGACGGGCGCGTCACATTGAATGGTGCCGGTCATTTTGACGCGGCCAATGTCCCCATGCGCAATGTGCGGCTCGAACATATCGGCAATGGGGAATCCCGCGTGCATGTCGACGAAGCGGCCAATATCTTCAATCGCGGAACCGGAACGATCAATGTAGGTGGAAATGGCAGTTGTTTTGTGAAACAGGCCGGCAGTGCCGCAATAAACTGTGCCAGAATCGAAAAAGGATCGCCTAAATGAATTTACGTAAGCTTGGCAAAATGGGCCTTTACGCTACCGCCCTTTCGCTGGCCGCGTGCACAATGCCTGCCAATGGCGGAAACCAGACCGCAGGGTGCAAACCCGGAACGGGCGCAGGTCAGTCTGCCGCTGGGCTTGAACAGGTGACATTGTGCGTCACCAGTGGCGCAAAAACGCGGGCGTTCACGGTCGAACTTGCGCAGACGTCGATGGAACAGGCCAGGGGAATGATGTTCCGTACCGAGCTTGCGGACAATGCCGGCATGGTCTTTCCCTTTCCTGAACCGCGCATGGCAAGCTTTTGGATGAAGAACACGGCGATCCCGCTCGACATCATCTTTGTCCGGACAGACGGCACGATTGAAAGCATCGCCGAAAACACAATTCCGTATTCCACAATACCGGTTGAATCGGGCGAACCCGTTGTAGCCGTGCTGGAACTGCGCGGGGGGTTATCCGCCGAGCTGGGTATTTCGGCGGGCGACACCGTTAAATGGACCGCAAAGTAAGGCAAATAGGGATTGCACCGCAACGTGCTTGCTCCTAATCGCGGGTCCATGGGTATTCTCGGTAAAATTTTCACTTGGTGGGACGGTGCCACCATCGGTACGGCGATCTACAGCTGGCGTAAGGGCAAAGCTGTGGGCAGTGATGCCGAGGGAAACAAATATTACCAGTCGTCCGACGGTAAGCGTCGCTGGGTCATCTACAATGGCGCGAACGATGCAAGCCGCGTTGCGCCCGACTGGCACGGATGGTTGCATGGCACCCATGATGGCGATCCGGAAAGCTATTTGCCGCCAGTGCGTGGCTATGAAGCACTGCCTGAGGCCAATTTGACAGGCACGGACCGTGCCTATCGGCCAGCAGGATCGATACAGCGTGGCGGCCATCGTGCCCGCGCAACTGGCGATTATGAGGCATGGAGTCCCGACGCATCATGATTCGCCGGCACAGCCTGATGCTGCTGCCGTTGCTGGCAACGCTCGCGGCGTGCGGACCCACTGACGAAGAAAAGCTGGCACCGGAAAAATCCGGCAAAGCGCAAGCGACCGCAGACCGGATTGTTGCTGGTTCCGACAATGCACTCGGCACACCCATGGCAGAACGTGTTGCGGTGCTAGGCCTGTTGAACAAACGCAACGGACAAACGCTCGATATTGAACTCAAGCCCGGCGAAGCCATTCGTTTTGGCAAAGTTGTCGTAAGATTGCGTGCCTGCGAGAAAACCGCGCCGTGGGAAAATTACCCCGACGAAGGCGCTTTTGTTCAACTGCTGGTGAATGAACGCCCGCCGGGCACAAACGATGCCGAAAAATGGCGCAGCGTGTTTTCAGGCTGGCTTTTCAAAGAAAACCCGGCCGCAAATATTGTCGAACATCCCGTCTACGATGTCTGGGTCAAAAGCTGCAGGATGAGCTTCCCTGGCGAAGAGACGCCGGTTGAAGAAAAGCCATCGGAAGAAGCGCCAGCGCCTACCGATAACGCATCGTCCAGTGCACCCCAGACTGCGCCTGCCGAACCTGCTGCTCCGTCCAGTGAAGACGCTAAGCCCGACGATGGCTGACCGGTCGTCTTCAACGCCGATTCGAGTAATTTTAGATAAGCCACTTGGGTAATTTCAATGGCGCCAAGGCTGGCCAGATGGTCCGTCATGAACTGACAATCCAGCAGTTCGAAGCCTCCTATTTTGAGACGTGCGACAAGCCATGCCAGCGCCACTTTTGACGCATCGGTCTCCCGCGAGAACATGCTTTCGCCAAAAAATGCACGGCCCATGGCGAGCCCGTAAAGCCCGCCGACCAATCGACCATCGAGCCAACATTCCACACTGTGCGCGCGGCCTTGTGCATGCAGCTGGCAAAAGGATTCTTCGATATCGGGGTTTATCCACGTCTCGCGCCGATCGTCCTGCGACTCGGCGCATGTTGCGATAATTTGGGCAAAGGCGGTATCCGCCGTGACTGTAAACCGCCCCTGCCGGATCGTTTTCGCCAATGATTTGGACAGCCGAAACTCCTCCAGCGGCAAAATCGCGCGATATTCGGGTTCAATCCAAAAAGTATCGGGGTCATCACGCGCGTCGGACATCGGAAATATGCCATTGGCGTAGGCCTGAAGCAGCAAATCCAGATCGATGGGCAAAAATCTGTCCTTTCCTGTCCGTTAAGGGGCCTATCTCGAATTGCGCCGCCGCATGCAATGGATTATAGCGAACAAAATGCCCCGGCAGCGTCTGGTCACTTTACGGCCGATCCTGCCGGGGCACGTCATTTTAAGCAAAGTCAGGGACCGCATATGACCCGCCGCCGCAAGATATACGAAGGCAAGGCCAAGATTCTTTATGAAGGCCCTGAACCCGGCACGCTGATCCAATATTTCAAGGATGATGCGACCGCCTTTAACGCCCAGAAAAAGGGTACGATTTCTGGTAAGGGCGTCATTAACAATCGGGTCTCTGAGCATGTTTTCACGCGCCTGAGCCATATTGGCATTCCCACCCACTTCATCCGCCGCCTGAACATGCGTGAGCAGCTCATCCGGCAAGTTGAAATCGTGCCGATCGAAGTGATTGTGCGCAATGTCGCTGCGGGCACTTTGTCCAAACGGCTGGGCATCGAAGAAGGCACACCCCTGCCCCACACATTGCTGGAATATTGCTACAAAGACGACAGTCTGGGCGACCCGCTTGTAGCTGAAGAACATATCGCATGCTTCGGTTGGGCCACGCAGGAAGAAATGCAGGACATTTCTTCGATGGCGATCCGCATCAACGATTTCATGTGCGGCATGTTTGCAGCGATTGGCATTCGATTGGTGGACTTTAAACTGGAGTTTGGCCGACTGTTTGATGGCGATTTTTCGCGCATCATTTTGGCGGACGAAATCAGCCCGGATGGATGCCGCCTTTGGGACATCGAGACCGGCGAAAAGCTTGATAAGGATCGCTTCCGCCGTGACTTGGGCGGTGAAGCCGAAGCCTATCAGGAAGTGGCGCGCCGTCTGGGCCTGATGCCGGATGAAAGCGAAGGCGCTGTGCTCGATATGGTTAGCCATAGGCTGCGTAAAGGCAAGTAACACAAGAATTTACATCTTTGCATCTTGCTATCGGTGGCTTTCTCTGGACAAAGTCGACCGATGAACAAGAGACTTTTAGTTGTATTGGCGGCGGCTGCCTGTGTTGTAGGCGCACCCGCTTTGTCCGCTGCGCCGCAAGAGAGAACTAAAGTCGAGGGCACGGAACGCACCGCACCCTGGAATGCCGAGACCTCTAATCTAGAGCCCGATCCCAGTATTATTTACGGGCGGCTGCCCAATGGTCTGCGCTACGCCATTCGCCCGAACCAGCGCCCCCAGAATCAGGTGCTTGTGCGCATGACTATCGACTTCGGGTCAGCGGCAGAAGCGGATGACGAGCAAGGACTCGCGCATTTCATCGAACATATGGCGTTCAACGGCAGCACCAACGTGCCCGAGGGCGAGATGGTCAAAATGCTTGAACGGCTTGGCCTGTCCTTTGGCGCCGATACGAACGCGTCAACGGGTTATACGCAGACCCAATATAAGCTCGATTTGCCGAAAGCCGACCCACGCCTGATTGAGCGCGCTTTGTTCCTGATGCGCGAGACCGCCGGGAATGTCTCCTTTAACCCCGCATCGGTTGATCGTGAACGTGGGATCGTATTAGCGGAGAGACGCGAGCGCGAAAATTTCGCGTTCCAAAGTTGGCGGGCTGCCAACAATCTCTATTACCCCAACACCTATTATTCGACACGCTACCCGATTGGGCTGTCCGAGATTATCGAAACCGCACCGGCGGACCGGTTGAAGGCGCTATATCACAAATGGTATCGGCCAGACCGTATCAAAATCATCGTGGTTGGGCCCGTGGACCCGATAGCGATCGAACGCGAATTGGTGAGCAAATTCGCCGATTGGCAGATTACAGCGCCACCCTTGGGGGAGCTTGACCGTTGCGAACTCGACACGACACGTGGCGTGTCTGCCGCAAGTTTTACCCATCCTGAAATCGGTGAAGCCGTTGGCATTCAACAGTTTCTCAAAGATGCAGCACGACCAGACACCGTTGAACGGGCGATGATTGAACTTAAGATGCAAATTGCATCTGCGATCATTTCCCAGCGGATAAGCCGCCGGTCGCGTTCAGAGGACATCCCCTTTCTGGGCGGCGGTGTAAATTTTGCCTTAGGTATCTGCGACAATTATGCTGCAGTCGGCTTTAGCGCAGGCGGCAAAGACGGAAGCTGGCGGGCATTGCTGCCATTTACAGAACAGGCTGTCCGGCAAGCCGTGCAATATGGTTTTGACGAGGCCGAAGTTGCCGAGCAGATAAAGCGCCTCGACACCTCTTATGAAAACAACGCCAAGGCAGAGGGCACAGAGCAAAGCGCTTCGATCGCCAACGCATTGGTCGGACTTGACGATGACGTCTATAATTCAGACACCTACCGGTTGCTGCTATGGCGCCAATTGCGTCCGTTCATGACGAAAGCTGCGATCAATGCAGAGTTCGCACAATGGTTTGGCCAGATGACGGCCCCACAAATATTTCTGTCGACGAAGCAGACGTCAGGGACGCAGTCCGATGATATTTTGGCCGCCTATGGTGCGAGCCGCGCCGTTGCGGTGGCTGCGCCCGTTGCGCGCCAGGCATCAGCATTTGCCTATACGGATTTTGGCCCCGCCGGCACCGTCGTTGCAGATACAGTCATCCCCGACCTTGGCATTCGCACAATCCGCTTTGCCAATGGCGTTTTGCTGAACCTCAAAAAAACCGATTTTGAGGACAATCGCGTGCGATATTCCCTGCGGATCGATGGCGGACAATTGCATTTTGCGAAGGACGCAGCGGTGTTGGCTTGGCTGATGTCCGGCGCGTATGTTTCCGGCGGTCTTGCGGCGCATGATTTTGAAGACCTCCGCTCCTTGCTTGCCGGGACAACCGTCACACCCGCATTCGGGGTAGCTGAAGACTATTTCGGCGGCACTGGTGCCGTCGCACCTGTGGACTTGGAGCGCCAATTGCAGGTGATGGCCGCATACACCAAATATCCCGGCTATGCCGACAGTGCCCTCCGCTTGTTCCGCCGCCCATTGCCCGAAATCTTCGCGCGGCTGGACGCAACTCCGGGTTCGGCATTGAGCATCGCCATGGCGCGAATCATGACGGACAATGACCCCCGCTTTGCGCTTGCGCCGCTTGAAGACATCCAAGCTGCCGATTTTACGAAGCTGAAATCGGCGTTGGGTGATGCCTTGATCCAGAACAGAATCGAAATCGCAATCGTCGGCGATCTCGACGAAACCGCTGCGATTGCCGCTGTTGCCCGCACTTTTGGCGCTATGCCCACCCGAACCGGCGCGGCAGATATGACACCGCAAGACGCACGCTGGAGCACGGCCAGCGGGAGTTTCGATATCCCGCACAAAGGTGAAGCCAATCAGCTGGGATGGCGCCGGATTTGGCCCACCACGGGTGACCGCGACCAGAAACTGACGCAGTCGATGGATCTTTTGGCACGTGTCGTAACCCTTCGCCTTACGGACGAATTGCGGGAAAAGCTGGGCGCGACATATGGTGTGTATGCAGGATCAGAGATGTCGGATGTCTATCGCGACCGTGGTGCATTTTCGATTTCGACAGCAGGTGACCCTAAGGACCTCGCCGCCATCGAAAATACGGTTGATCTGGTCATGGCCGAAATCGTGAAAGCGCCCGTTGACAGCGACCTGTTTGAACGCGCACGCAAACCTGTGCTGGAAAGCTATGCTGACTGGAAAAAGCGCAACCCGAAATGGCTGGGTTTTACGGCAGAAGCGCAAACCAATCCCGACAGGCTGAACCGGTTTCGGCAGAGCGAAAAAATATTCAATTCGATTACTGCGCAGGATTTATGGGCACTGGCCAAGCAGTATCTCGGCAAGCCCGCGCAGTTCACATTCCGCGCGTTACCAGACGCGGCAATTGCCAAACCGATCATGGCGCCCTCAAATCCGTAAAAGCGCCGTACGGAACGCGCTTAAAATCCTGTTGGGCGTGAGCTTACCCTTGAATCGCGCGGCGCGCCTTCTATAGGAAAGGCGAACAACCAAGCAGATAGGGCCCACATGAAAACCCGTATTTTTGTCACTCTGAAGAACGGCGTGCTCGATCCGCAAGGGAAAGCCATTCATCACGCGATCGAAGGCCTTGGGTTTTCGGGCGTTCATGATGTGCGGGCGGGCCGCCTGATTGAAATTGAGCATGAACCTGGTCTGTCCAAGGCTGATCTGGAATCCATGTGCACGAAATTGTTGGCCAATATGGTCATTGAGAATTTCGAAATCGAGCAAGCATGATGCGCGCTGCCGTCATTCAATTTCCCGGATCGAATTGCGACCGTGACATGGCGGTTGCCATTCGTGACATCACCGGCGCGGACACAAGCTTAGTGTGGCACCGCGAAAGCGTATTGCCATCCGGACTAGACCTGATCGCAATTCCGGGCGGTTTTTCTTATGGGGATTATCTGCGTTCTGGCGCAATGGCGGCGCGTTCGCCCGTGATGCAGGCGGTTATTGCCGCTGCGGGTCGCGGTGTCCCTGTCCTCGGCGTCTGCAATGGTTTCCAGATCTTAACCGAAGCGGGCCTGCTTCCCGGTGCATTGATGCGCAACGCGGGCATCCGTTTCGTCTGCCGCACAGTCGGCCTGACGGTCCAAAACAGTCAATCGATGTTTACAAGCGGATATTCAGCCGGTGAAAAAATCCACATTCCGGTGGCCCATCATGACGGCAATTTCTTTGCCGATGATGCGACGCTTGATCGCTTGGAAGGCGAAGGCCGCGTTGCGTTTCGCTATGCCGAACCCGTCAATGGTTCAGCGCGCAACATTGCGGGTGTGTTAAATGATGCCGGCAACGTTCTCGGCATGATGCCGCATCCCGAACGGATGATTGAGGCCATGCAGGGCGGTTCAGACGGCCGGAGATTGTTTGAAGGGCTGATCCGCGAAATCGCCTGATATGTCGGGTGTTGCGTCAGATTTTTTGGCGCGCGGAAACATAAACCGACCCAAAATTAGGATTATCGTCGGCCAAAACATGGTGTTGTAAAGGTCATGCATCGCGGCGTCGATTGTCGCCTCGCCCGGCGCCTGACCCTGCAGATCAGCATATTCGTTGAACAATTCCGCGACGAGCACAATCAACCAACACCAAACACTGTCGGGCCTGCGGCGCAGGACTATTGCTGAACCAAATAATATCAACAATGATGCATGGATATGTATGGCATCGTTGGTCAGTCCGACCGCGTCAACCAAGCGCATTTTATTGCCGATCCAATATTCGGCCAACTGCTGCAAATAATCCTGCATGACGTCCTAAACTTTGGTTTTGAAGGGCGAGAAATTCGTGCCCTCGTCGAAAATATCGACGCCCTCTTTGCGTTTTAACCAGCCCACAACGACATATGTTACGGGCGTCAGCACCACTTCCCAGCCCACTTTCAGCAGCCAGTTGGTGATCATAACGCTAATCACCTGCTCTTGGCTCCATAGGCCCCAAAAGGCGAGTGGGTAAAATATGATGCTATCGACACCCTGCCCCACAACGGTCGACCCAATGGTGCGCGACCACAGATGCTTACCGCCTGTCCATATTTTCATGCGCGCCATGACATAGCTGTTCACAAACTCGCCCGCCCAAAATGCGGTGATGGACGCAATCACTATCCGCCATACTTGTCCGAACACGCTTTCATACGCGGCTTGGCCTTCCCAGCCCGGGGCTGGTGGCAAAGCAACGACAACCCAGCTCATGAACGCCATAAACAACAATGCAGCAAAGCCGGCCCAGATGACGCGCCGTGCGCGGGCATAGCCATACACCTCGGTCAGGACGTCGCCGATGACGTAGCCAAGCGGGAAAAACAAGATCCCTGCCCCGAATATCCATTGCTCCCCGCTTATGGTCACCGCAGCGGGCTTTGCTGCGCCAATGATGTTGGACAGCAGCAAAATGGCTACAAATGCGGCCATGACGAAATCATAATAGCGGAACTGGCGTCCGGCGACGGCACTTGCGCTTTCGGTTAAAACGGGGGCATCTTGCATAAAATGACATAAGCAGCTTTGCGTTCGCAGGCAAAGCCGTTATTGCGCCTCTCAGCGCGCGCCCTTAGCTCAGCTGGATAGAGCGCGAGACTTCTAATCTTGAGGCCACAGGTTCGACTCCTGTAGGGCGCGCCAATTGCGAACATAACCGCGAACATTTTCCGGACCGTCTTTTCGGCCTGAAAC